>VGRA01000493.1 GCA_016875515.1 Deltaproteobacteria bacterium
CCGCTCGCCACCACGCCCCTGCCGAAGGCGAAGGACCAGATGCCGTTGGCCAGGTGGTAGGCCACGCCCAGCGTGCCGAGCAGGTACACCACCAGCGTGATGGGGTGGTGGTGCATGTACGCGGCAATGTCGTTGAAGGTTTCCGGGTGGCCGTGCATCAGGCGTGGCTGGAGGAAGGCCTTGCCCACGTGGGCGGCGAGGAAGCCCAGCACGCCTACCGCGGACAGCCGCTGCAGGATGTACTTGAGGTTCCCGAAGTGCCCGTAACGCGGGTAGTTGGGCTTGAAGCTGAACAGCCGCTTCACCCCCCACGCCGCGTGGACCAGGAGGGGCGCGAACACCACCACCTGCGTGGCCGCCATGCCCAGTGGGCTGTCGTAGTGGGTGACGGACCGCTGCCACGCCTCCGCGCCACTGAACGCCGCCAGGTTGTTCCAGAGGTGGTTCACCGTCCAGACGCCCAGCGGCATGATGGCGAGCAGCGAGCCGAGCCGGTCTGCCCAGAAGCTGGTGGGCACCTTGTGGGAGCTGGCGGCGTGGGTGTCGTGGGCGGTGGTGGCGGACATCTGGAACACTCTCCTGTGAGGACGCCCGCTGTATCAAAAGCCGGGCAGGGGGGGTAAGCGGATCAGCCGGACGGCGGAAACGGAGCTATCACTCCCCCTGATAGAAGCCGTCGAGCAGCTGCACGTACTTCTTCTCCACCACCTTGCGGCGCAGCTTCATGGAGGCGGTGAGCTCCCCGGCGTCGATGGTGAGATCCTTGGGCAGCAGCGCGAACTGCTTCACCTGGGAGTAGGACGGCAGCTCCGCGTTGATGGTGTCCATGTACGTCTTGATGAGCGACTTGACCCGGGGATCCGCCGCCAGCTCCGCGTAGCTCTTGGAGCCCAGCCCCTCGCCCGTTGCCCACTTCCGGATGGACTCTTCGTCCAGCGCCACCAGGGCGGAGACGAACTTCCGGTTGTCGCCGTGGATGACCACCTGGCTGACGTAGGGGCAGGTGGCCTTGAACTTCCCCTCCAGGAACTGCGGGGCCACGTACTTGCCCACGGAGGTCTTGATGAGGTCCTTCTTGCGGTCGGTGATCTTCAGCATCCCGTCCGCGTCGAACTCGCCGATGTCACCGGTGCGCAGCCAGCCGTCCTCGGTGAGCGCCTCGGCGGTGGCCTCCGGCAGGTTGTGGTAGCCGCGCATGACGCCCCGGCCCTTGATGAGGATCTCGCCGTCCTCGGGGGCCAGCTTCACCTGGGTCCCTGGCAGCGAGTGGCCCACCGTGCCGAACCGGAACTTGGTGGGGACGTTGACGCAGGTGGCCGCCGAGGACTCGGTCATCCCGTAGCCCTCGAGGATGAGGATGCCCGCGCCGTGGAAGAAGGAGGCAATCTCCCGGGAGAGCGGCGCGGAGCCGGAGATGAAGAAGCGCAGCCGCCCGCCGAAGCGGTCCTGGATCTTCTTGTAGACCAGCTTCTGGGCCACGGTCCGCTGCAGGGCGAGCGCCAGGGGCTCGGGCTTGCCCTGCTGCTGCAGCTGCGAGTACTCGGCTCCCACGCCCATGGCCCACTTGAAGATGTTGGCCTTGAGGCCGCCGGCCTCCGTGGCGTTGGCCACCACCTTGTTGTGGACCTTCTCGAAGATGCGCGGCACGCCGCACACGAAGGTGGGGCGGATGACCGCCAGGTTCTCCACCATCTTCTCCACGCGCCCGTCCACCGCGGTGGGGAAGCCGGCCTTTATCTGGATGGCCTCCAGCACCTTGCCGAAGACGTGCGCCAGCGGCAGCCACAGGTACTGCAGGTCGTCCTCGGACAGGATGCGCATCTGCTCGAGCGCCTCGCCCTCGTAGATCCAGTGGTCGTGCGTCAGCACCACGCCCTTGGGCTTCCCGGTGGTGCCCGAGGTGTAGATGAGGGTGGCAAGGGCGTCCTTCTGGATGGCCCGGACATTCTGCTCGTACGCGGCGGGGTCTTTCTGGTCGAAGTCGCGGCCGAGCGCCTTCAGGTCCGCGAAGGTGATGACCCAGCCGTCGTCGCTCTTCTCCCCGTCGAAGGTGATGACCTTCACCACGTTGGAGAGCTCGGCGCGCCGCTGCTGCAGCTTGGCCACCTGGCCCGCGTCCTCTGCGAACACGAAGCGGGTGCCCGAGTCCTGCACGATGTAGGCGCACTCCTCCGGGGTGTTGGCCGGGTAGATGGTGGTGGTGGCGCCGCCCGCGCACAGGATGCCCAGGTCCGCGAACATCCAGTCCAGCCGGGTGCCGGACAGGATGGAGCAGCGCTCCTCCATCTGGAGCCCGAGCGCGCGCAGGCCGCAGGCCACCTGCCGGACCTCGTCCCCGGCCTGGGCCCAGCTCAGCTTCTTCCAACCTCCGTCCGCCGGAGACAGGAAGGCGTCCTTGGAGGCGGACTTCTTCACGCGCTCCAGCAGCAGCGCAGGGAGGGTCTCGGCAGAAATGGAGCTGCTCATGGGGGTCTCCGTCCTAACTGAAAAAGGGCATCGCATCCTAGGGGAAGGACGTCCTGTCAGCTAGCTTCCAGCGCGCCATGCCTCCTGAACGCATTCGCGCGCTGGACTGGCTCCGCGGCGGCGCGGTGCTGGTGATGATCCAGTGCCACGCCATGAACAAGTGGCTGCTCCACGGGCTGCGCGGCTCGGAGGGCTTCCGGCGCCTGGACTTCGTGGACGGGCTGGTAGCGCCGAGCTTCCTCTTCGCCGCCGGCTTCTCCCTGGCCTTGGTGCAGCTGCGGGGCGGGGTGACGCCTGAGCGCGTGCGCAAGAGTGCACAGCGGCTGGGCGAGGTGTTGGTGGTGGCCATGGCGCTCACCGCCATCTGGTTTCCCGTTTTCCGGGAGCCGCGGTGGCTGTTGCGGCTGGACATCCTGCACTGCCTGGGGCTCACGCTGCTGGGGGTGCTCGGCGTGCTGTGGGGGCTGGCCCGCGCGCCGCGGCTGCTGGTCCCGGCCTTCGCGGGGCTGGGCGCGGCGGCGTTCGTGGCGGCGCCCCTGTGCGAGCACGCGCCCGGCTGGCTGAGCCACTTCGTCAGCACGAAGCTGGGCCAGCCGTCCACCCCGTCCGAGTCCATCTTCCCGCTGCTGCCGTGGGC
>VGRA01000494.1 GCA_016875515.1 Deltaproteobacteria bacterium
CACCCCCGCCTTCTCCGCAAGACCGTCCAATGCAGGCTTGAGCAGGAAGATGCCGATGCTGCCCGTCACCGTGGTGGGACTGGCCAGCACCTCGTCCGCGGCCATGGCGGCGTAGTAGCCGCCGGAGGCGGCCACGTCCCCCATGCTGGCCACCACTGGCTTGCGCTTGCGGGCCTCCAGCACCGCCCGGTACATGAGATCAGAGGCGAGCGCGTCCCCGCCCCCCGAGTCCACCCGCAGGACGATGGCCGCCACCCCGGGGTCCCGCGCCGCCCGGTCCAGCGCCCGCACCACGGTGTCCGCCCCGGCGGTCCGCTCCACGCCCAGCGGATCATTCCGGCTGCGTCCCCCGTTGATGGTCCCCAGCACCGGCACCACCACCACGCGCGGCCGGCTGTCCCAGCGCGCCTCCCGCACGGCAGGCGGGCGCCAGCCGGGCTGCGCCCCGGGCAGCAGCCCATGCAGGTGGGCCTCCAGTCCCGGGGCGTCCACCAGCGCGTCCACCAGCCCCAGTTCCTTCGCCCGTCGGGGCAGGACGAGCCCCTCCGCCCAGGCCTCGGCCAGCCGGGCCACGGGCACGCGCCGGCCGGAGGCCACCTGCTCCGTCCAGGTGCGGGCTGCCACGTCCAGCGTGGCGTCCAGCGTCTCGCGCGCGGCGGGGGAGAGGGTGTCCCGCGTCAGCTGCTCCGGCGCGGTCTTGTACTCCCCCACGCGGGCCACCTCCCACTTCACCCCCAGCCGCTCCATGGCGCCGCCGAGCAAGGCGACGTTGGCTGCAAAGCCGTTCAATTCCAACACCGCCTCCGGCACCGCCACCACGCTGTCCGCGGCGGAGGCCACCAGGTACTCCGGGTCCGCCACGGAGACGAGCACCGCCACCACCTTCTTGCCCGCGGCGCGCAGGCGGAGCACCCACTCGCGCAGTTCCTGCGCCTTGGCCAGGCCAACGTCCGGCAGCCGGTCCAGCTTCAGCACCACGCCGGAGAGGGTGGCGTCCCGCTCGGCGGCGGCCAGCGTCCGGTGCAGCGTGAGCCACGGGTCTGCGGGGCGCTCGCCCAGCAGCGCCCCCAAGGGGAAGCCGCGGTCCGAGAGCAGCTGCCGCAGCTCCAGCACGGCCACCCGGTTGCCCCCCTGGGCGAGGTTGGGCCAGCGGGGAAGGGAGGCGCGCGCCAGGGCGGTGTGGCCCAGCCGCCCGTCCGCCACGCCCAGCGCGCAGCCGGCCCCCAGCTGCCCGAAGTTGAACGTGATGGAAAGCTGCGCGCCCAGCGGCACGGGGCCGCCGAGCCCGTGGGCCAGCCCGGCCCCCAGCACCAGTCCCTGCAGAGGCTCCCCCTGCACCAGGTAGGACAGCTGCGCCGTGCTGGGCGGGCTGTCCGGGCGCCACGCCCCGTCCACCGCCAGGGTGAGCCGCTCGCCGAAGGGGCGCAGGGCCAGCCCGGCGAGCAGCTCGCGCCCCAGCTGGACGTCCCCGCGCGCCGGGGCGTTTGCGTTGCGGAGCACCGCCCCGAGCGCCAGCTGGCGGAGCGGGCGGGCGGCGAGCCCCACGTCCCAGGCCTGGAGCCCGGAAAGCCCCGGTGAGAACGGGCTGCGGAAGTGGTTCCAGCTGGCGCCCGCGGAGAAGGCGGGCCCTCCCACGGACAGCCCCAGCCCCACACGCCGGGCGTCCGGCGCGGACGGGGAACGCACCCACTGCGCCGTCACCCCGAACCCGAGCGCCTCCGCCGTCGAGGCCCCGGCCCACAGGCCGTCCGCGGAGGCGTCCCTCGCGCCGCCCTCCTCGTGCCCGTAGAACAGCTGCAGACCCCCGGCGCGGGAGAGCGCCGCGGGGTTGATGGACAGGGCTGTGGCGTCCTCCACGGTGGCCACGCTGGTGGGCGGCAGCGTCAGCCCGCGCGAGACGTCCGCGGTGGAGAGCGAGGCGGTCTGCGCCAGCGCGGGGCCGGCGCAGCAGAGCAGGGCGAGGGTGGGGAGCCGCACGCGGGGGCTACCAGCCCTCGGTCCCGTTCACGGTGTCCAGCGGGTCCTTTCCGTCCTTGCCCTTCTTCTTCTGGGTGGCGGTGGACTTGCCCCCCACGTCGTCCGCGTTCCAGCCCTCCATGCCGCTCTTGCCGTCCAGCGGATCGGAGGTCTTGCCCTCCCGCTCGCTGCCGGCCTCCACCGAGTTGAGCAGGGTGTTGACCAGGCGCGTCACCTCGTTGCGCAGCTCGCCGAACTCGTTCTCCTGGAAGGTGATGCGCTTGTAGCCGAGCCGGCGCCCGCTGGAGAAGTCGAAGTAGCCCACGGCCAGTTCCAGCGTGCTGTTCTCGTCCAGCTCCTTAAGCGTTCCGGTGAGGGCGCGGTCCACGCCCAGCTGCTTGCCCACGCCAATGAGGGACGCGCCCGCCTTGGCCTTGCCCACGTCCCCTGCGGCGCGGGTCAGCTGCTCGTCGTAGGAGCGGTAGTCGTCCGAGGGGATGAGCTCGGCGTCCAGCTCCATCCCGTCCGGGCTCACCTCGATGATGTCGGACCACACGGCGTGGCCGGGACGCTCCACGCGCACCACGTGCTTTCCTTGGGCCAGCGCGTCCAGGGTGAGCGGCGTGTAGCCCATGCGCTCGTTGTCCACGAAGACGCGGGCCCCCGGGGGCTTGCTCTTGATCTGCACCTTGCCGCGCAGCGCGTTGGTGCTGCTGGAGGCCACCTGCGTGCGGAACGCCACGAAGTCGCGCTCGAAGCGGCGGGGCGGCAGCTCGTAGTTGGGGCTGAGCGCGAGCAGGTCCATCACCGCCAGCCGCGCCTCGTCCACGTCCCCCCGCCGGTGGAGTGCCGCGGCGTACAGGGCCTGCGCCTCGCAGAGCCCCCCGCACTCCCGGAGCGCACCGGCCGCCTTGGCGTACTCCTTGAGGGTGGCGCGCAGGCGCCTCTCCGCCTCGTCGAACTCCTTGGACTCCCAGGCCACCTTGCTCTCGGAGAGCCCGGCCGCCGCGCGCTTGAGCGCCGCCTCGGCCGCCTCGTCCTGCTCCACCGTGAACAGGTCCTCCACCTTCTTCACCTCCACCGCCTGGAAGGCCTCCAGCGCGTCGGTCATGTAGCCCTCCACCTCCAACGCGGAGCCGT
>VGRA01000495.1 GCA_016875515.1 Deltaproteobacteria bacterium
CATCAGCGCCGCCAGCTGCGTGGTGAACGCCTTGGTGGAAGCCACGCCAATCTCCGGCCCCGCGTTGGTGAGGATGCCGCAGCGCGCCTCGCGCGTGATGGCGCTCCCCACCACGTTGCACAGCGACAGCGTGGCCGCCCCGCGCGCCTTGGCCTCCTTCAGCGCCGCCAGCGTGTCTGCCGTCTCGCCGGACTGGCTGATGGCAATGGCCAGCTGCCCCGGGGTGACAATGGGATCCCGGTAGCGAAACTCGCTCGCCAGGTCCACCTCCACGGGGATGCGCGCCAGCGCCTCCACCATGAACTTCCCGGCCATGCCCGCGTGGGCGCTCGTCCCGCACGCCAGCACGGTGATGCGGGTGAGCGCGCGCGCCTCGGCTTCCGTCAGCGTCCAGCCCTCGAAGTGGACGTCCCCCTCGGACAGGAGCACCCGGCCGCGCAGCGTGTCCGCCACCGCGCGGGGCTGCTCCCAAATCTCCTTGTGCATGAAGTGCTTGTGGCCGCCCTTCTCCGCCATCATGGGCGTCCAGTCGATGACGCGGTGCGGTCGGTCCACGGTCCGCCCCTCGCGGTCGAACACGTGCACCGCCCCGGCCGTCACCTCCGCCAGGTCCCCCTCCTCCAGGTACGCCACGTCCCGCGTGTACTCGAGCAGCGCCGGCACGTCGGACGCGATGAAGTTCTGCCCCTGCCCGAACCCCAGCACCAGCGGGCTCGAGTCCTTCGTGCAGACGATCCGGTCCGGGTCCTCCGCCGTCACCACCGCCAGCGCGTACGTCCCGCGCACCTGCGCCACAGCGGCCCGCACCGCCGCCTTCAGGTCCAGCCCCCGCTTGCGCTCGTCCGCCACCAGGTGCGCGAACACCTCCGAGTCCGTCTCGGAGGAGAACGCGTGGCCGGCCGCCTTCAGCCGCGCCTTCAACTCCAGGTGGTTCTCGATGATGCCGTTGTGCACCACCGCCACGCCCTCGTACGTGTGCGGGTGGGCGTTCTCGTCGGACGGGCGGCCGTGCGTGGCCCACCGCGTGTGGCCAATGCCCAGCATCCCCACCGGCGGCTCCGCGGCGACGCGTGCCTCCAGGTTGCGCAGCTTCCCCGTGGCCCGCACCACGTTCAGCACGTTGCGCGGGCTGCCCGCCTGAACCACCGCCACCCCGGCCGAGTCATAGCCGCGGTACTCCAACTTCTTCAGCCCGGACACCAGGATGGGCGCCGACTGCTGGTTCCCCACGTAACCGACAATGCCGCACATGCGCGCTGCCTCCCCAAGGGACTAGCCCTTCCTGACCTTCCGCTCCGCCCACCGCTCGATGTTGCGCTGCGGCGTCCGGCTCACCGCCAGCGCCCCCGGCGGCACGTCTGCCGTCACCGTGGTCCCCGCCCCCACGTACGCCCCCGCCCCCACCGTCACCGGCGCCACCAGCTGCGTGTCGCTCCCGATGAAGACGCCGTCCCCCATCCGGGTGACGTGCTTGTGCGTGCCGTCGTAGTTGCAGGTGATGGTGCCGGCCCCCACGTTGACGCCGCTGCCTATCTCCGCGTCCCCCAGGTAGGCCAGGTGGTTGGCCTTGCTGCCCCGGCCAATGCGCGCCTTCTTCGTCTCCACGAAGTTGCCCAGGTGCACCCCCTCGTCCAGCACCGTCCCCGGCCGCAGCCTCGCGAACGGGCCGATGGTGCACGAAGCCCCCACCACCGCCTCCTCGAAGACGCTGTAGGGCTTCACCTCCACCCCCTCGCCCACCACCGTGTCCGTCAGCACCGAGCCCTGGCCGAGCCGTGCCCCGCGCCCCACCCGGCACCGCCCGCGGATGGACACCTGCGGCCCCACCTCCACGTCCGCGGCCAGCTCCGCGCGCCCGTCCACGAACGCGCTCTCCGGGTCCTCGAACGTCACGCCCGCCCGCATGTGGCCTGCGTTGATGCGCCGCTGCAGCACACGGCTCACCGCGGCCAGCTCCACCCGGTCGTTCACCCCGGCAATGTCCTCGAACGGGGCCGTCACCACCGCCGCCCCGCCCTCCGCCGCCGCCCGCTCCACCAGGTCCGTGAGGTAGTACTCCCCCTGCGCGTTCTTCGGCGAGAGCGTGGCCAGCTGCGCCCACAGCCACCGCGCGTCCGCCACATAGATGCCGGCGTTCACCTCCGTGAGCGCCGCCTCCTCCGCGCTGCAGTCCTTCTGCTCGCGGATGCACACCACCCGGCCGTCCCGGCGAAGCACGCGCCCATAGCCGAACGGGGTGGGCGCCACCGCGCTCACCAGGGCCAGCTTCGCCCCGGACTCCCGGAAGGCGCGGAGCAACTCCGAGAGCGTCTCCTCGCGCACGAGCGGCGCGTCCCCGTAGAGGATGAGCACCGCCCCGTCGTGCCCCTCGAGCGCGCCTGCCGCGCACTGCACCGCGTGGCCCGTCCCCTTCTGCTCGGCCTGCAGCGCGAAGCGGACGTCCACACCCGGAAACTCGCCCCGCACCGCCCGCTCCACCGCCTCCGCCTGGTGCCCCACCACCGCAACCACCGGGCTGGCCTCCAACGCCACCGTGCGGGACAGCGGCCACGCGCACAGGGGGCGCCCCAGCGCGGGATGCAGCACCTTGGCACGGTCAGACTTCATCCGCGTGCCCTTGCCGGCACACAGCACCACGCTCGCGAGCTTCATGGGCGCGGGGATTTAGGGGGCCAAGTCGAAATCAGCAAGGGGCCGAGGCCGCCTCCACCTTCACCGCCAGACCGTCCCTGTGAGCGGAGAGCGAGTACCGCGGCCGCAGCCACGTGGTCTGTCCCCCTGCAAGGTCGGCCGGCACCTCCCCCTCCGGGCGCACGGGCGTCAGCGCGGGCGGCTCGCGCGGCGGGGCGTTTCGGGCCAGGGAGATCGGGGTCGTCATGACGCAGGGGGCATTGGTAGCAAACGGCGCTCCAACGGACAATCCCACGGAACGGAAGCAATTCCGATAACTTGCCCCGCCTCCCACCTGCCTTGCGTCCAACCGGGCATGACATCCACGTCAGGGTGTCCGCGAACAACGCACCGCGTGAGCCTCCGCGGTGAGGCGAGCGCTGGGGCGTTGGGAACGGTACGCTGCCGGCCCTGCCCAT
>VGRA01000496.1 GCA_016875515.1 Deltaproteobacteria bacterium
CCCGGTGCAAGGCCGTACAACATGAGTCCGGGGCGGACCAGGTTGAGGCCAGCCACCTCCTGCAACGACTGGAGATCCAGCACCGCGCCGGTGTTGCTGACGTGGCGGAAGCCGGGCGAGAAGCCGGCCGCTTCCACCTGTGCGAGCAGCCCGCGGAAGGCTGCCGCCTGCGCCCGGGTCCCCTCGCGGTCCTGCGCATCCGAGCTGGCAAAGTGGGACAGCACCCCCTGCAGTTCCAGGGACGGCAGCGCCCGCAGCCGCTCGAGCGTGGCGGGCAGCTCGCCGGGGAGAATGCCGGTCCGCCCCACGCCCGTGTCGATCTCCAGGTGGAAGGGGGCCCGGACGCCGGCAGACGCGGCGGCGGCAGCGTACGCGGTGAAGTGTTCCGGACGGAACAGCACCGGGGTGAGCCGCTGGGCAACCAGCGGGTCCCATGCCCCCTCGTAGGCCCCGCCCAACACGAGGATGGGGGCCTCCACGCCGCCTGCGCGGAGCTCCATCCCCTCTTCCACCAGGGCCACCCCCAGCCAGGCCACCCCTGCCTCCTCCAGGGTGCGCGCCACGTGGAGCGCGCCGTGTCCGTAGGCGTTGGCCTTCACCACCGCCAGCACGCCTGCACCGGGTGCGAAGTGGCGCACCCGGGACAGGTTGTGCCGGAGCGCCGCCACGTCCACCTCGGCCCGCGTGGGACGGATCCGCTGGTCGCGGACGCGTCCGAGGGGCTGGGGGGCGGGGGGCGTCATGGGGGAGGCTGAAAGGAAACCGGCACGAAGTCCGAAGAGCGAGTACTTTCCCCGGGGCAGGGCGGTCAAGCCCGCAGTCTGTCGGAGTCACGTATGTCCCAATGCAAGGTCGGCGGAGAGGTGGACGCCATCTGCACCCGCTGCAAGCTCGTCCGGGCAGACGGCCGTCCGCAGCTGCTCGCCCACACCATCCTGGCCATGGTGGGCACCAGGATCGCCCGGGTGCGGTGCAACACCTGCGACTCGGACCATGTGTACCGGGCGGGCGCCCCGTCTTCCTCGTCCCCGGGCAGCTCGAGGGCCCCTCGCGCCACCGCGTCCTCCCCGGCCGAATCGGCCCGGGCCGCGGTCAGCGTGATGGACGAGATCCGCAAGCGGGATCCCGCCACGCTGCAGAAGTACTCCATCAAGGTCTCCTTCAAGGTGGACGACTTCATCGATCACCCCACGTTCGGGCGGGGGATCGTCACTGCCGTCCGCGGGGACAAGGTGGAGGTGTCGTTCAAGTCCGAGGTGCGCACGCTGGTCCACGCGCGGGCGGAGGGGCTCTCCCAGGCCAAGCCCACGTTCCAGCGCCCCACCGCGCTGGCGGGCGGTCCGGCGGACAAGCCGCTGCCCGAGGACGCGGGCAGCTGAACCTCAGGACGTGAGCGCCGCCACGGCGGCCGCCATGTCCGTGGGCAGCGGAGCGCGGATCACCTGCGCCCGGATGCCCTCCAGGGACGGCAGCTCCAGTTCCGCTGCGTGCAGGGGCGTGCGCGCGAGCAAGGCTCCCCCAGGCAGGGACAGGGGGCCCGGCTCGCCATATTGGTGGTCCACGAGCAGCGGGTGTCCCGCCGAGAGCAGGTGGACGCGGAGCTGGTGGGTGCGCCCGGTGAGCGGCTCGGCCTCCACCAGCGTTGCGTCCTTCAGTTGCTGGACCGGGCGGACCAGCGTCCGAGCCGGCTTCCCGTCCTCGCCTGCCCGCGCCACGCGCATGCGGCTGCGCCGGGCGGGGACGAGCGGCGCGTCTACGTCCAGCGGAGCGGCCAGGGTGCCGCGGACGAGCGCGAGGTAGCGCTTGTGGATCCGCCCCGCCTCGAACGCCATGGACAGCGCGCGGTGGGCGGCGGCGGTGGTGGCAAAGAGCAGCACGCCCGAGGTGTCCCGGTCCAGGCGATGCACCACCCAAAGCCTCTTCCCCAGTGCGCGCTCGAGCTGCTGCTGGAGCGGCAGCGGGCCGTCCTGCGTGCGCCCGGGGATCACCGGAACGCCCGCCGGCTTGTCCACCGCGAGCAGCCCGCCCTCGTCAAGGAGGACGGCAGCCAGGGTCACTCCACCTCCGAGGCCTTGAGGATCTCCACCTTCCCGAGCCCCTTCACGGCGGACTTCAGCTCCGAGGCCCTCCCGACGAGGACGACCAGCGGGGCCTTCGCCAACAGGTAGCGCCGGGCCACGTCCGCGGCTGCCTTCACGTCCACGGCCGCGACGCGCGAGCGGTAGTTCTCCACCCAGTCCACGCCCAGGCCGTAGAACTCCACGTCCGAGATGGAGGTGGCCACCGCGTCGTTGGTCTCCAGCCGCAGCGGGTAGAGCCCGGACAGGTAGGTGCGGGCGGTGGCCAGTTCCTTCGCCGAGATGCCCTTCTCCCGCGCCTTGGCCAGCTCGCCCAGCGCCACGTCGATCAGCTCCCGCGCCGTCTCGGTCTTGGTGAAGGAGCTGACCTCGAAGTGGCCCCCCGCCTTGAGCCCGCCGAAGCCACTGGAGACGCCGTAGGTGAGGCCGCGCTTGACGCGGATCTCCGTCATGAGCCGGCTGGTGAAGCCGCCGCCCAGCACCGTGTTCATCACCGTGGCCGGGATGGCGTCCGGGTGGCCGCGCCGCATGCCCACGCCGCCCAGCCTCACCTGCACCTGCGTCTGGTCCGGCTTGTCCACGAGGATGACCCGACCCGCCGCCGGCAACCCCTCGAAGGCAGGGGGGACAGGCGCCTCGTCCGGCCCCGCGCGCCAGCCGCCGAAGGCCGCGTCCACGGCCTTCACCAGCGCGTCGTGCTCGAACTGGCCCACCACCACCAGGGTGGAGACGCGGGGCCCCACCCGCTCGGCGTGGAACTTCACCAGGTCCGCACGGGAGAAGCCCTTCACCGAGCGCACGGTGCCCAGCGGGCTGTGGGCGTAGGGGTGGTTGCCCCACGCGGCCCGGTTGAAGGCGCGGTCTGCCAGCGCCGCAGGATCATCCTGCTCGGTGGCCAGGTGCGCCAGGACGCGGGTGCGCGCCGAGGCGACCTCCTCTTCCGGAAAGGTGGGCTCGCGGACGAGCGCGGCCATCACCCGGAGCATGTCCGGGAGGTGCTCGGCCGG
>VGRA01000497.1 GCA_016875515.1 Deltaproteobacteria bacterium
TGGTCGTGCGTCCCCAGCTCCGCCACGCGGCCTCGCTCCAGCACGAGGATCCGGTCCGCCGCGCGCAAGGTGCTGAGCCGGTGGGCAATGGCAATGGTGGTCCGTCCCCGCACCAGGTTGTCCAGCGCCTCCTGGATCTGTCGCTCGGTTCCCGGGTCAATGGCAGACGTGGCCTCGTCCAGAATGAGCAGCCGCGGATCCACCAGCAGCGCCCGGGCAATTGAGATGCGCTGGCGCTCGCCGCCGGAAAGCGTCTGCCCCCGCTCTCCCACGATGGAGTCATACCCCTCGGGCAGCTGCAGGATGAACTCGTGGGCCCGCGCCGCCCGGGCCGCGGCAATGATCTCCGAGCGCGTGGCCTCCGGCCGCCCGTAGGCAATGTTCTCCGCGAGGGTTCCGTAGAACAGGAAGGGATCCTGCAGCACCATGCCGATGTTGCGGCGGTACGCGGTGACCGGGAAGGAGCGGATGTCCACCCCGTCCACCAGCACCGCCCCCTCGTGCACGTCGTAGAAGCGGGAGACCAGGTTGACGAGCGTGCTCTTGCCTGCCCCGGTGGGCCCCACCACGCCGATCATCTCCCCCGGTCGGATCTCCAACGACACGTCCTCCAGCACGCGGCGGTTGCCGTACCGGAACCCCACGTTGCGGAGGCTGATCCGCCCCTCCAGGCGCCCCGGCTGCACCGGCTTCGCCGGCTCGGGGACGCTCGGAGCGCGGTCCAGGATGTCGAAGATCCGCTGCGCGCTCGCCGCCGCACGCTGGGTGCTTCCCGCCATGCGGGTCATGGACTCCAGCCGCGCGTAGAACCGGGCAATGTAGGCGAGGAACGCGGTGAGCACGCCCACCGTCATCTGCTGCTCGTACACGCGCCAGGTGCCGAACGCCCAGGCCACCAGCAGCCCCAGCTGGTTGAGCAGCGCCACCATGGGCCAGAAGAAGGTCCAGAGCCGGTTGACCCGGTCGTTCAGCTCCACGATCCGGGCGTTGGCCGCCCGGAACCGCTCCACCTCGCGCTCCTCCTGCGCAAAGGCCTTCACCACCCGGATGCCGGGGATGGCGTCCGAGAGGATGTTGGTCATCTGGCCCCAGGCGCGGTACCCGTGCAGGAATCCATGCGTCAGCCGGCTGCGGGTGAAGAGCGTCAGCCACGCCACCAGCGGGAAGGTGCAGAGCGTGGCCGCGGCCAGCACCGGATCCATGGTGAACATCATCACCGCGGCACCCACGATCATCAGCACGTCGGTGACGAAGTCGGTGAGCGTGTCGGAGAGGAAGTTGGTGATGCGGTCCGTGTCGCTGCTCACGCGGGAGACGAGGTCTCCCGTGCGCCGGGCGCTGAAGTAGTCAATGGACAGCTTCTGCAGGTGTGAGAAGGCGGTGTTGCGCAGGTCCGCGCTGATCCGCTCGCTGAGCCGCGCCAGCACCCAGCCTTGCGCCCAGCCCAGCGCCCACGCGGCGAGCGCTGCCGCGAGCATGCCGGCGAGGTACCAGGGCACCTTCCCGAACCGCCCGCGAGCGGCCTGCTTCACCTCCGCGAGCCGCGCCTGATCCGCCTGCGGGGAGCCTGCGGGGGCATCCCGCACCTCGCGCACCCGCTCCTGGTAAGGAGAAAGGATCTCGTCCACCAACGGCCAGGTCAGGTAGGGCGGGACCAGTCCCGCACCGGTGCTCGCCAGCGTGAGCACCACACCCAGCGCCAGGTGGGCCAGGTGTCCGCGCGCAAAGCGCAGCAGGCGGAACAGCGTCCCGATCCGCGGCGGCGGCTCGTGCGCCTCAGCCTCCGGCACCTCGCCGGTCCCCTCGTCTGCCACGGGCGCGGGGATCTCTTCCGTCGCGCTGAAGGCCGCCACCAACGCGGCCGCCTCCCGGGCCTTCCCCACCGTGTAGGACCACTGGCCCAGCCGCCGTCCCGGTGCCAGCGCGGTGAGCGCCCCGAGGCCCCCCCGGTCCTCGGCCGTCAGTTCGCGGATGTCTGCCCGGGCCAGCCGCTCGCATCCCGCACCCGGGGCCGCGAGCAGCGCCCTGTCCGTGAGCGCCAGCAGCACCGCCCCGAAGCGCTGCTGCCCGTCCAGGTCCGCGAGGAATGTGGCGCGCACACACTCGCCGGGCTCGAGGCATGACTCCACCTCCGTGCGCAGGGGCACGGGAAGGTTGTGCCAGCCTTCGGGGAGTGGAGCGGGAGCCAAGGGCGAATCCGGTGCGTCCGTATACGTCTGGACAGGGGCGGACGTATAGAGTCGCTCCGCACCATGAAGATCCTCAAGACGCTGGCCCTGCGCGGCCCCAATTTCTGGTCACGCCGTCCCGCGCTCGAGGCCTGGGTGGACCTGGAGGACCTGGACGTCCCCTCCACCGCCATCCCCGGCCTGTACGAGCGGCTGTCCGCGTGGGTGCCCTCGCTCATCGAGCACCGGTGTGGCATTGGCGAGCGCGGCGGATTCCTGCTCCGGCTCAAGGAGGGCACCTACCCCGGCCACATCCTCGAGCACCTGGCGCTGGAACTGCAGTCGCTCGCGGGCAGCAACGTGGGCTTCGGCAAGGCGCGCGAGACGTCCACGCCGGGCATCTACAAGGTGGCCATCCGCTTCAAAGAGGAGGCGGTGGGGCGCGCCGCGCTGCAGGCCGCGTTCGAGCTGCTGCAGGCAGCCATCCACGACCGGCCGTTCGACGTGGCCGCAGAGGTGGCGAAGCTGCGCGCCATCGTGGACGACGTGGCGTTGGGGCCCAGCACCAACGCCATCGTGACTGCGGCGGAGGCGCGGAACATCCCGGTTCGGCGCCTGACGGACGGCAGCCTCGTGCAGCTGGGCCACGGCGCGCGCCAGCGCCGCGTCTGGACGGCGGAGACGGACCGGACAGGTGCCATCGCGGAGTGGATTGCGCAGGACAAGTCCCTCACCAAGCAGCTGCTGGAGGGGTGCGGGATCCCGGTGCCGAAGGGGCAGGCCGTCTCCAGCCCGGCCGAGGCCTGGGAGACCGCCTGCGACCTGGGCCTGCCGGTGGTGGTCAAGCCCCTGGACGGCAACCACGGCCGGGCGGTCTTCATCGAGCTGTCCACGCGTGCG
>VGRA01000498.1 GCA_016875515.1 Deltaproteobacteria bacterium
CGCCGGAGTCGCGGCCACCGGCGCCGAGACCACGGGATGGCTGCCGGTCACCCCGCGCGCGGCCGGTGCCGATACGGCCACTCCCCCCAGCTTCTCGAGCGCTTGCGCCGCGGTGGGCCTCGCCTCCGGGTCCTGCGACGACATGGCCCGCAACAGCTCCCCGAGCGTCCCCTCCATTCCCTTGCCGGGCGTCACCCGCGGTTCACCCGACCACAGCTCATCCAGGCTGACCGCCAACGCGTACATGTCCGCGGCCGCCGTCACCGTCTTCGCCGAGCGGAGTTGCTCAGGCGCCATGTACAGCTGCGTCCCCAGCAAGTCGCCCGTCTTCGTCAGCCCTGCCCGGCTCGCCTCCTCCCGGGCGATGCCGAAGTCGGAGATGACCAACTCCCCCGCGTCGTTCAGCAGGAAGTTGGAGGACTTCACGTCCCGGTGCACCACGCCCCGCGCGTGCAACTCCGCCAGCGCCTCCAGCGCCATCCGCGCCCACGAGGCCAGTTCCTTTTCCGACGGCGGCGCGTTCCCCGAGGTCGCCCGCAGGTTGGCCGCGTGTTCCTTGAGCGTGCCCTTGTACAAGGGCATCCGCAGCACCACCCGGCGCGTGTCCCCGTGCTGGACGCGGAAGGAGAACACCGGCTTCACCACCCGCCTGCAGCCATCATTGGCCAGCTTCTTGAGGCGGCGGATCTCCTCCTCGAACCGGCTGACCTCGGTCTCGTTGGCGGCCATCTCCCCCTTCAGCACCTTGAGCGCGCACGACGTCCCGTCGTGGACGTCCTCCGCCTCCCACACCACCGCCGCGCCGCCCTCGCCCAGCTTCTGGACCAGCCGGTAGTCCTCCAGCACCGCGCCCGGCTTCAGACCATCCGCGAGGTCAGCCTCCACCTTCACCGCGAAGCCGGCGTGGGGCGCCTCCAGCCTCAACGCCCACGCCTCCGCCAGGGCGCGCCGGTTGTCCAGGAAGGCCGTCCAC
The DNA here is from genome assembly GCA_016875515.1 of Deltaproteobacteria bacterium. Classification (GTDB taxonomy): domain Bacteria; phylum Myxococcota; class Myxococcia; order Myxococcales; family Myxococcaceae; genus VGRA01. Next base: position 974 of record VGRA01000498.1, read on the forward strand.
GTCGTCTCGGCCCAGTCCTCCCCGGGCAGCGCCCGCTCCACTTCCTTTCCGGACACCGGCTCCAGGAACTTGAGCCGCCCGCGCCGGTCAATGGTGTCCAACACCACCGGCAGCGGGTGGCCCACCGTCCCGTCGTGGAGCAGCACGAACGGCATCAGCTTCCACGTCGTTCCATCCGCGGAGCCGAGGTAGACGAAGTCCCGCTCGAGCGCGAAGGACGGCGGCCACTCGGCATCCTTCGGCAGCATGCCGTACGGGCCTGTGCCGTCCAGGCGCCACAACTTGCCAACCATCTTCCCGCGGCGTTGCGCCGCATCCCCGTCCAGGTGCACCCACTGCGTCTCGCGCAGGAAGGACGCGCCACGAAGCACGGTCCCCAGGAGTCCCAGCGCCTGCGCCTTCTCCACCTTCCACTGCGACTCGCTGCCGTGCGCCGCGCCATGCGCCTCGCCGTTGCGGCCCTGGACCAGCCGGTTCAACGGCCCCTGCTCGCCGTCCACGGCGGCCCACCATTCCTGGACGCCCGCCAGCAGCGGCGCGGACACGCCCGCATGCGCCTTCACCAACAGCCGCAGCAGCGAAATCCGGGTGCCGAAGCCCGGCGCCTCGAGTGGTGGACGTCCGCTGCCCTCGCCCCGCAGCATCTTCTCCAGCTCTGCCGGCCACTCGCTTCCCAGCACGTCCGCGAGCAGCGGCGCAGCGAGCACCCGCACCACCGCCTCCGCCGCCTTGTAGACGTCCGCGGGCCGGGTGGCCTGTTGCGCGCGGAGCCAATACAGCCCGAGCGGGAAGGGCAGCCGGTCGGCCTGGCCCTTGGTCAGCGTGTCGTTGCGAGAGGAATGTCCTGCGGCCATGCGCGCTCCGGCCTCCGGGGCCCACAGTCTTGCCGACAGTGCTTCAGTACTCCAGCGCCAACCCGAACATCCAATGCCGGCTGGAGAAGTCGAACCCCTTGGCGCCGAAGTCGTTCACCTCCGCCGCCGTGTACTCGCCGAACAGGTAGCTGTGGTTGACGCCCAGGTCCGTGTCGAAGTCCCGGGACAGGCGCTGGTCCAGCACGTCCAGCTGGAAGGCCAGCCCCGCGGTGCCCTGATAGCCCCACTTCACGCCGGTGGCCTGCAGCCCGTCCACCAGCTCCCGCGTGCCGCCCTTGTCGCTCCACCAGGGCTGTGCCACCAGCCCCACCTTCACGTAGGGCACCAGCGGCACGTTCCACGTCTGCGCCAGCAGGTCGAACCGGTACACCGCCAGCAGCCGCACCGGCACGAACTTCAGCGCCGTCGTCTCGCTGGCCTCCGTCCCGTCCGCGCTGACCGACACCGCCTTGCCGTACTTCTCCGTGTAGCCCACCGACAGGGCCGCCGCGAGCGAGCCGAAGCGCTGGAAGAACTGCCGCTCGTACTGCAGCTCCCCCAGCAGCATGGGCGAGTCGCCAAAGACCTGGTCGTACGGGCGCGCGCCGGAGAGCGCCCCCTCGCGGTCGATGAACGGCTTGTAGCCGCCCAGCTTGAACTCCAGCATCCCGGATCGGGGAGAGGCCGTGGCCAGCTCCTCGGCCCCCGCCGTCCCCAGCCACGCCGCCCCCAGCAGTCCCACCCAACGTGCCACGCTCATCCGCGCCGCCTCCTCGAGAAGGCCAGGGCCACCGCCAGGAGCGGCAGCGCGGAGGCCGGCACGGACGCGCAGCCTCCCCGCTCCTCGCCCCCGGCCGCCCGGTACTGGCCAAAGAAACCCACCGTCTTGCGCGGGGTGCCCAGCAGCGGCTCGGAGGCCACGCTCGCGTTGTCCGCCGCATCCACCGCGTACGCCACCACCTCGTACGAGGCTTCGTTCGTCAGCCCGTCGATCGTCACGTAGACGGTGTCGCCGGAAACGGCCACCCGCTCTGAGAGCCGGAAGTCCCCGGCGCTCCCCGAAAGCCGCGCCCCCACCCGCACCTCCACCGCGTCCCCCGGCACGTCCCCCACCGCCGCCCGCAGCGCCCCGTCCTGGGACTGGAGCGACTCCAACGTGGGGGCATCCGGCGGCAGGCCGTCGTAGCTGACGGTGCTGCTGGTGTTTCGGATCTTCTGGTTGTTGCTCCCGCACGCCGTGG
>VGRA01000499.1 GCA_016875515.1 Deltaproteobacteria bacterium
CCCCGTTCCAGCTGGCGGCGGCGGCGGGGCTGTCCTTCCCGCAGGCCTGGTACGCGGAATTCACCGCCACATACCAGCAGCGGCGGGACCGCCTTTCGGGGGTCCTCGAGCGCGCCGGGCTGTCCTGCTTCCCCACCGAGGGCAGTTACTTCCTGCTCGCGGACCTGCATGCGGCCGGTTTCCGGGACGACGCGGCGTTCAGCCGCTGGCTGATAGCGCAGGTGGGGGTGGCCTCCATTCCCGTGTCTGCGCTGTTTGCCCAGCCGGAGCGCCCGGAGGCCCGCCGGTACGCCCGCTTCGCCTTCTGCAAGACGGACGCGACCCTGGACGCAGCAGGGGCGCGCTTCGAGCGGACCGGGCCGCTCCGAGGTTGAAGGGCCGGGGTCGTCCTGTTACGACCCGACGTCCATGGCTTTCAAGCGTACGTCCAAGGCGAAGAAGGCTGCCCGTCCTGTCGCTGGTTCCCGCGCCGCCGCACCGGAGGTGAAGAAGAAGGTGCCCGCGCGCAAGGCGGCGGCCGCTCGGAAGGCCCCTGCCACGCCGGGCCGCAAGGCAGCGCCGGCGAAGCCGTCCAGGGCCCCCGCGGCCCGCAGCTACGCACCGGAGGCCGCGCGCGCGGTGGCGAAGGATGTGGCGCGCTGGATGCGCGAGGACGTGGACCGCAGCAAGGCGAAGATGCCGCTGCGGAAGGCCGAGTTCACCACCGACTCGGGCATCCCCATCCCGGATCTCCTCACACTGGCAGACCGGCAGAAGGAGCGGCCGGAGGACATGGGCCTGCCGGGACAGTTCCCGTACACGCGCGGCCCCCAGTCCACCATGTACCGGGCGAGGCTCTGGACCATGCGGCAGTTCGCCGGGTTCGGCACGCCGCAGGACACCAACGCTCGGTTCAAGTACCTGCTCAGCCAGGGCGTGACCGGGCTCTCCACCGCGTTCGATATGCCGGCCCTCATGGGCTACGACGCGGACCACCCCATGAGCCTCGGCGAGGTGGGGAAGGAGGGCGTGGCCATCTCCACGCTGAAGGACTTCGAGATCCTGTTCGACGGCATCCCGCTCGACAAGGTCACCACGTCCATGACCATCAACGCCTCGGCCATCGTGGCGTTGTGCATGTACATCGCGGTGGCGGACAAGCAGGGCGTCCCGCTGGAGAAGCTGGGCGGCACCATCCAGAACGACATGCTGAAGGAGTTCATCGCCCAGAAGGAGTGGATCGTCGGTCCACGCCCGGCGGTGCGCATCGTCGTGGACATGATCGAGTTCTGCCAAGCGCACATGCCGCGCTGGCACCCGGTCAGTATCAGCGGGTACCACATCCGCGAGGCCGGGGCGACGGCGGTCCAGGAGATGGCCTTCACGCTCGCGGACGGGATTGGCTACGTCGAGGAGTGCGTGAAGCGCGGCATGAACGTGGACGACTTCGCGCCGCGGCTCAGCTTCTTCTGGGACGTCCACAACGACTTCTTCGAGGAGATCGCCAAGTTCCGCGCCGCGCGCCGCATCTGGGCCAAGGTGATGAAGGAGCGGTTCGGGGCGAAGGACCCGCGCAGCATGATGCTGCGGACCCACGCGCAGACGGCCGGGGTGAGCCTCACCGCGCAGCAGCCGTACAACAACGTCGTGCGCACCGCGATGCAGGCGCTGGCGGCGGTGCTGGGCGGCACCCAGTCCCTGCACACCAACTCGCTGGACGAGACCTACGCGCTGCCCACCGAGGACGCGGTCACCATTGCGCTCCGCACGCAGCAGCTCATCGCCTACGAGTCCGGCGTGGACCGGGTGGTGGACCCGCTCGCGGGCAGCTACTACGTGGAGCACCTGACGGACGAGATGGAGAAGCGGGGGATGGAGTACATCCACCGCATTGACGAGATGGGCGGCATCATCCGCGCGGTGGAGGAGCAGTACCCGCAGAAGGAGATTGCCGAGTCCGCGTACCGCTTCCAGCGCGAGGTGGAGAAGGGGGAGCGGATCATCGTGGGGGTCAATGCCTTCAAGTCTGACCGGAATGCGCCCATCGACCTGCTGAAGATCGACGAGCAGGTGGCCCACGAGCAGGTGGAGCGCCTCAAGCAGGTGAAGGCCGGCCGGAACGAGAAGGCGGTGCAGGCCGCGCTCGCCAGGGTGGAGGCCGCGGCCCGGGGCACGGGCAACCTAATGCCCCCCGTGCTGGAGGCGGTGAAGGCCTACGCCACGCTGGGCGAGGTGTCCGACGTTTTCCGCAAGGTCTGGGGCCAGTACCGCGAAGGCGGGACGTTCTAGGCCCCGGCTTGAATCTTCCTGCCCCCCGTCACCTCCTCTAGGATCCGTTCACCTATGGCAGAGCGCAAACTCCGAATCCTCGTGGCAAAGCCCGGACTGGACGGCCACGACCGCGGCGCGAAAATCATTGCCCGCGCACTCCGGGACGCCGGCATGGAGGTCATCTACACGGGGCTCCACCAGACTCCGGACATGATCGTCAGCGCCGCCATCCAGGAGGACGTGGACGCGGTGGGCATGTCCATCATGTCCGGCGCGCACATGACGCTGTTCCCCGCGGTCATCGAGCTGCTCAAGCAGCGCGGCGCCGGGGACATCCGCGTGTTCGGCGGCGGTATCATCCCGGATGACGACATCCCGCGGCTCAAGAAGCTGGGCGTGGACGAGATCTTCACGCCGGGCAGCAGCACGCAGGACATCGTGAAATGGATCCACGCCCACATTGAGGAGCGCGCCTGAGGCTGCTCGGACAGCTGCCCTCGCGGGTGGATGTGTACGAGGTGGGGCTGCGGGACGGGCTGCAGAACGAGCTTCGGACCCTTCCCACCGACGACAAGGTGCGCCTCCTGGACGCGCTCCTCGCCGCCGGCGAGAAGCGGGTGGAACTCACGTCCTTCGTCTCCCCGAAGTGGATCCCGCAGTTGGCAGACGCGGGGGAGATGGTGAAGCGGGTGGGGCCGCGGCCGGGACTGGTCCGGTCTGCGCTGGTGCCCAACCTCAAGGGGCTGGAGCGCGCGCAGGAGGCGGGGCTGGAGGAGGTGGCGGTCTTCCTGTCTGCCTCCGAGTCCCACAGC
>VGRA01000500.1 GCA_016875515.1 Deltaproteobacteria bacterium
TGCTTCACCATCACCTTGAGCCGCTTCTCTGCTGCCCCGTAGGCCACGTCCACCTTCAGCTGCGGGTGGCCCGCGGACAGCACGTACTGGTCGAAGAAGCGGTCCAGGTTGTGGCCCGTGGTGGCCTCCACCGCGCGTGAGAGGTCATGCGTCTCCACCGTTCCGTCCCGGTGCGCGCGGACGTAGGCCTTCAGCGCGGCGAGGAAGTCCGCGTCCCCCAGCCGCCGCCGCAGTTCGTGCAGCACCGCACCGCCCTTCTCGTAGAGGTGGCGGTCGAACAGGTCGATGGGCTCGTGGAAGCGCCGCGCCACGATGGGCCGGGTGTACCGCTCGCGCGCCTCGGAGAGGTACGCGTCCAGGTCTTCGCGCCGCAGTTGGTCTGCCGCGTCCGGGCCGTCCGCGGACTCGCGCCACAGGAGCTCCGCGTAGGTGGCGAACCCCTCGTTCAGCCAGCCGTGCGGCCAGTCCCGGCAGGTGAGCAGGTCCCCGAACCACTGGTGCGCCAGTTCGTGTGCCACCAGGGACTCCGCCGCCGGCCCGTACTCCAGCGCCGCCCGCGCGTCGTGCATCACCTCGTCCGTCAGCGTGGTGGCCGAGGTGTTCTCCATCCCGCCGAAGATGAACTCGGAGACGAACACCTGCGCATAGCTGCCCCAGGCGTACGGCTCGCCCGTCAGCTTCTCGAACAGGGACAGCATCTCCGGCGTCCGCTGCACCACCCGCAGCGCCGCGTCCCGCTTCCCCCTGGGGAAGAGGTAGCGCAGCGGCACCCGGCCCGGGTGCGTCACCTCGTCGAACTCGCCCACCACCAGCGTCATCAGGTACGGGGCGTGCGGCCGGTCCAGCTTCCAGTGCTGGGTGCGCTTGCCGCGCGCGCGCTTGTCGGACACGAGCTGCCCGTTGCTCACGGAGGTGAAGTGCTCGGGGAAGGTGGCGCGCAGCTCCGTGGCGGCCTTCTGCGCGGGGGCGTCCAGGCAGGGGAACCAGCAGCGGCTGTCTTCGTCCTGGCCCTGCGTCCACGCCTGGGTGGGGCGCTTCGGGTAGCCCGCGTCCGGCGCAAGGAAGTACAAGCCGCGCGTGGGGCGGGCGGCGTAGCTCACCCTCACCTCGGCCTCCGCCCCCGCCTTGAGCTTGCGGGGTAAGGTGACGTGCAGGTGGCGCCCGGAGTTGGTAAAGCGCGCCGCCTTTCCGTCCACGGTCACCCCGGACACCTGCAGCTCCACCGCGTCGAAGCTCACCGTGTCCACGGCCCTCACCGCGGCCAGCCGCGTGGTGCAGGTGCCGGACACCGCCGCCCGCTCAAAGTCCAGCGCCACGTCCAGCGCCAAATGCAACACCCGCACCGGGCGGGGGGAGGCGTAGTGCTCGGTGGCCCCGGGGAGGGAGAAGGGGTGCACGTCGCTCCGGCAGCAGCCAAGGTGTCGGTGAGTCATGGGCGGCGGACGATACACCGGCCCGCCCCGCCCGCCGCGGCTCACACAGGCGTGGTCAGCGGGCGGAGTTGCTCGCGCATCGCCTCAATCTGGGCGCGCACCTCCGCCTTCAGCCGGGGAAGGTCCGCCTCGGTCATCCCCTTGGCTGACACCGGGGTGCCCACCATCACCAGCGCCCGGCTCTTCGCGAAGCGCCAGCTCGCCTTGGGCAGCGCCTGCATCGTCCCGCTCAAGGCCAGCGGCAGCACGTCCGACTGTTCCGCAATGGCCAGCCGGAAAGCGCCGTCCTTGAAGGGCTGCAGCTGCCCGTCGCGGCTCCGGGTGCCCTCCGGGAAAATCATCACCGGCATGCCCTGGCGCAGCCACCGGCCGCACGCCTCCAGCGCCTGCCGCCCGGACTCGCCGTCTCCGCGCGTCACCGGGATGTCTCCCGCCATGGCCATGCTCCAGCCGAAGATGGGGATTTGGAACAGGACCTTCTTTCCCAGCCACTTCATCTCCCAGGGCAGCTGGGAGAGGAGGAAGACGTCCGCGTTGGACTCGTGGTTGCTCACCACCACGACGTTGCCGGAGAGCCCCGGCGGGTGGGCACCGTGGATGCGGAACTTCCAATAGGGAGAGAGCCCGGCGGCCGTCACCCCCACCAGCCGGAAGAACCGGCCGGGCACCTTGCGCGTCGGGTCGAACGGGCGGCTCAGGATGAACAGCGGGAGCTGGATGAAGAAGCCCAGGAAGGTGCAGAGCGCAATCTCGAACCACTGGTAGACGGAGAGCAGGGCGTTCATCGGGGCCCTCCACCTAGCACGGGCCGGGGCCAGACTGTGGCCCGCAACGCCCACGCCGCCGGGACGAGCACCGCGACCAGCCCCGCGGCCACCCCCGCGGGCACCTGCGCCGCGGCCGGCAGCGCGAGCAGCAAACCCTGCAGCGACACCGCCCGCAAGAGCAGGCCGTGCACCACGTAGGGCCAGAGGCTCGCCGCCCCCAGCTTCGACAGCCATCCCGCTCCCCCGGGCGCCCACGCCCAGCAGGCAGCGGCGAGCAGCAGCGCGCAGCACAGGACGGCGCCGCGCAGCCCCATGCCCTGCAGGGGCGAAAGCCCCATTCCGCCGTAGTCCGCGCTGCCGTACAGCAGCCGCGTGTCCGGGAGCGGGAGCGCGCCCGAGGCGAGCGCCCCCGCCCAGGCCGCGAGCAGCAGCAGCGCCCCCGCCGAGGCCCCCCGCCCCGCGCGCTCCCGGAGCCACGCGAGCCACGTGGGCGGCGCCAGGTGCCCGGCCACGAAGCAGGGCAGGAACACCAGCGTCCGGGACAGGGACAGCGGGTAGCCCACCTGGGGCAACAGCCCCGCGGCAAGCGAGGCCCCCACGGCCCAGGCGAGCGGCCACCGGAGCCGGGCGAGCAGCGGCAGCAGCGCCCGCCAGCTGGCCAGCGAAAGCAGGAACCACAGCACCCAGTACGGCTGGACGAGCCACTTCGCCGTGGGGGGATGGCCCAGCCACGCCACGTCCAGCGCCACGAAGAGGCCCTGGCCCACGCCCAGCGGCCAGAGCAACGCCCGCCACTGCGCACCGGAGGGCCAGCGGGCGCGGCTCACGTTGCCGGACAGCGCGGCGAGCGCCGGGCCG
>VGRA01000501.1 GCA_016875515.1 Deltaproteobacteria bacterium
CGCCTTCTGGAAGTACCCGAGCGCCCGGGCCCGGTCGTCCATCTTCAGGAAGATCATGCCCAAGTTGTTGAAGACGCCCGGGTCCGTTTCATCCAGCTTGAGCACGTTGCGGCTCATGAACTCCGCCAGGCGGTAGTTCCCCTGGTCGTAGTAGACGAGCGAGAGGTTCTTGTAGGCCTCCGGGTTGTCCTTGGTGCGGGCCAGCACCTTGCGCGCAGTGGCCTCCGCCCTGGCGTACTGCTTCTGCAGCCGGTAGGCGACGGTGAGGTTGTTGAGCAGCGGGACGTTCCACTCGTTGCCGGGCAGCGCCACCGCCTTCTCGAACAGCGCGGCGGCCTGGTCGAACTTTCCCTGCAGCCGGTACACCTTGCCCAGGTTCAGCACCGTGGGCTGGTGCGCGGGGTCCTGCGCGTGCGCCGCCTCGTAGGCGGCCTGGGCGCCGGCCAGGTCCCCGCGCCGCTCGCCGATCATGCCCAGGTTGTACCGGGCGTTGACGAGCGAGGGGTTCTTCTCCAGCGTCTTGTTGAAGGCGGCCGCGGAGGTGTCCCAGTCCTTCGCGTCGAAGGCGGCCACGCCCTCTGCGAAGAGCTCCTCAGCGTTCTTCTCCGGGGGCGGGGGCGGCAGGGCCTCCACCACCACGGGCTTCACCTCCTCGCGGGCGGCGGTGCAGCCCACGAGCGAGAGCCCCGAGGCGATGACGATGGCGGTGGTACGGGAGATGAGCTGTGACATGGCGTTCGCCCTTGCGTTCGTCGGCGGGGGTTACGGGTTGGCCGGCGCGGGGGCCGGGGCCTCAGGAGCGGCCTTCGCCACGGCGCCGGCGCTCTTCTGGAACCCCGCCGTCGCGAAGAACTCGCTGCCCTGGTACGTGACCGGCTTCACCTCCGCGTAGTAGCCGCGGCGGTACTCGTTGATCTTGTCCTGCGCCTCGAGCGCGTACGCGTTGTAGATGTTCAGCTCGTACGCCTTGGCGAGCGCCTTCTCCAGCGCCTCCACCGCCTTGTCCTCCAGCGGGAAGGCGAGGTTCTCCAGCTCGGACCGGTACATGTCCAGCTGCTCCTCGTCCAGCCCCTTGGGATCCGGGGACTTCTTGATGTTCAGCGCGAAGTCCGCGTACGCCAGCCCGATGCGGGACAGCGCCGCGATGCCCCACTCGCCGGAGCCCACCGCCAGGACCTCGGTGTACTGCTTCTCCAGCTCCGAGATCTTCTTCTGCTTGGCGGCGAAGTCCTTCTTGATGGTGGCAACCTTCGTGAACTTGATGTCCTGGTACTGCCTCCAGGAGCCCTCCAGCTGGTTGAAGCGGGCGTGGCCAAAGGCGTTGAGGTTGTCCACGTTCTGCTTCTCGTCCGCGGTCAGCCTGGCAAAGCCCGCCAGCAGCTCTGCCTGGACCTTGTCCGCGCCGGGCTGGTTCTTCGCTTTCAGGTGCAGGAGGTACTGCCGGTACTTCGCCTGGTAGTGCAGCGCCGAGGTGGCGCGGCTGTCCTTGGCGTAGGTGGTGTTGAACGCCTCGTAGCCCTTGAGCGCCTCGGCGGCCCGGCCGTCCTTCTCGTGGATGCGGGCGATGTTGAAGGCGATGTCAGGGACGTCCTTCTTGTCCTTGAAGCGGGCGAGGTACGTGGAATAAGCGGCAATGGCCTTGTCGCTCTTGCCGAGCCCCTCCCACCAGAGCGCCGCGTTGAACTGCGCGTCCGGCACCCAGTTCTCCTTCTCCGCCTCGGCGATCATGGCCTTCAGCTCCGCCTCGTTGACCTTGCGGTCCATGGGGGGGCCCTTCGGCTCCGCCTTGGCGGTGGCCTTCTTGTCGCCCTTCTTGCCCTTGTCGTCCTTCTTCTCCTTCTTCGCCTCGGCCTTCTTCAACTCCTCGGCCTTCTTGGGATCCTTGAGCTGGTCGTAGAGGGTGACGAAGGACTCGTACATCTCCGCGCTCTTCTGGAAGTCCGCCAGCTTCTCGTAGAAGACCGCCAGCGTGTGGCGCACCTTCAGCTCGTACTGGGTGCCCGGGTACTCGGCGAGCACGCGCTCGCCCACCTGGATGCCGCGGTCCACCTGGTTGGCGTCCTGGAACACGAACATGGCCAGGGTGAGGGCGCGGTCCGCGTTGTCGCTCCGGGGGAACTCCTCCACGAACTTGAGGAACTCCTCCGCGGCGCGCGCGGCGTCCTTGTCACGCCGGTAGATGTGCTCGTCGATCCACTTGTACTGGCTGCCCTCCACCACGCCCGCCACGCGCTTGCTGAAGTCCGTGCTCGGCTTGGCCAGCTTCTTGTTCCCCAGGAAGGCGCGGGCCAGCTTGTTCAGCTCCAGCCACTCCTGCTTGTCCTCCAGCACGGACATGGTCAGGTCGGCGGCGTCCTGGCTGCGCTTCTCCTCCGGCCACTTCAGCACGATCTCGCCGAATCGCTTGGTGGCGTCCACGAAGTGGCTCTTGTCGAACAGGGTGACGGCGGCCAGGTACCGGACCTCGATCTCGTCCGAGTTGTCCTTGTACAGCCCGTTGTAGCGGTCACACGAGGAGACCAGCCGGGACTCGTAGTTGGAGAGCGGCTTCTCCTTCATCTGCTCAGCGGACAGGGCCTGGCGCTTGATCTGCGCCTTCTTTTCCACGTTGCCCTTCTTCTTCTTCTCGTCGACCGTCTCGTTCTCCTTCATCTCGGTCTTGCCGAGCAGCCCCTTCTCGATCTTGACCAGCTTCTCGTAGGCCAGGATGGAGCTGTAGGAAGCGGTCTTCCGGTAGGACTCCTGCGAGATCTCCTTCGCCGCGTCCCGCCCGGGGACCTTGAAGGCCACCACCGCGTCGTACTGGGTGGCCGCGCTGTCCCACTCCTCCAGCGCCCAGAGGATGTCCGCGTAGTAGAAGCGGAGGTTGAAGGCGTGGTCCGAGACGAAGCTCTCGTCCTCGGAGTTGGCGAACGCGTCCACGTACTCCTTGTAGATGTCGCGCGCGAGCCGGTAGGTGGCCACCGACTTCGTCTTCTGCGCCTCCTGGTGGTACTCGGTCACCGTGCTGCGCATGGCCTCCTCCGTCACGCTGAACGCGTTGCGG
>VGRA01000502.1 GCA_016875515.1 Deltaproteobacteria bacterium
GTCTCCGCGGTGCGGAACTGCTTGAGCCCGCGGCCGGCCAGCACCTCCGGGAAGATGTCCCGCGGCTGCTCGGGCGGGAAGGCCACCGGGAGTCCCTCGAACGTCTCGTCGTACTGCGTCATGCAGACGTAGCGGCCCACCCGCAGCCCGCCGCGGTCGAACTCCTTGAAGGCGGGGAAGGCGAGCGCCTGGGTCAGCTCGCGCGCACGGTCCGCGCGGAAGTTGAAGAACAGGCACACGTCCCCGTCCTTGATGCGCGCCACCGGCTCGCCGTTGCCCGTGGTCACCACCGTGGGGACGATGAACTCGTCGGTCACCTTCGCCTCGTAGCTGGCGCGGATGGCGGCGTCTGAGGAGGGCGCCCTCGGCCCCGCCCCCAGCACCAGCGCGTCGTAGGCCAGCTTCACGCGCTCCCACCGCTTGTCGCGGTCCATGGCGTAGTAGCGGCCGGACACGGTGGCCACGCGCCCGCAGCCAATCTCCTGCAGCGCCTGCTCGAGCCCCTCCAGGTAGCCGCGCGCGCTCTGCGGCGGGGTGTCCCGCCCGTCGGTGAAGGCGTGGATGAACACCTTCTGCAGCCCCTTCGCCTTGGCGGCGCGGAGCAGGCCGTACAGGTGCTCGAGCGAGGAGTGGACGCCGCCCGGGCTGCACAGCCCGAGCAGGTGAAGGGCGGTGCCCTCCCGCTTCGCCTGGTCCAGCGCGTCCCGCAGCGCCGGCGCCTGGCCCAGTTCCCCGGCCTCGGTGGCGCGGTTGATGCGGACCAGGTCCTGGTACACCACCCGCCCGGCCCCGATGTTGGTGTGGCCCACCTCCGAGTTGCCCATCTGCCCCTCGGGCAGCCCCACGGCCAGCCCCGCCGTCTGCAGCTCGGCGAAGGGCATGTCCCGGGCCAGCTTGTCCAGCGCGGGCGTCCCCGCGAGCGCGATGGCGTTGTTGTCCCGCTCGCGGCGCAGCCCCCAGCCGTCGAGCACCACCAGCAGCACCTTGTGACGTGGCGTCATATGCGCGGAATCCTAGCCCGCCGGGCGCCGCTGCGTCAGGGAGGTGGCCCGCACACCCCGTTGTTGCACAGCTCCAGGGCCGAGCACTGCACCCCGCAGGCGCCGCAGTTCTCCTCGTCGAACTTGAGGTCCTTGCAGGCGGTCTGGCCCGTGCCGCACAGGGCGTAGCCCGGCTGGCAGGTGCAGGTGCCCGCCACGCACGCCCCCAGCTGTCCTCCTGGGCACACCACGCCGCAGCCGCCGCAGTTGCGCCGGTCCGAGGTGGTGTTGATGCACACCGAGCCGCCGCCGAAGGGGGAAGGGCAGGCGCTGAAGCCCGCCTGGCAGGTGCACTTGCCGGCAATGCAGAACAGCCCGAAGCCGCACGCGTTGCCGCAGGCCCCGCAGTTCTGCGTGTCGGTCTGAAGCGAGATGCAGACGCCGTTGCACACCCCGCTGCCCGGCGGGCAGAAGCAGACGCCGCCCACGCACTGCTCGCCCTGGGCGCAGCGCCGCGCGCAGCTGCCGCAGTTGAGCGCGTCGTTCGCCAGCGTGACGCAGGCGCCGCTGCAGTTGGCCGTGGGGGCGGTGCAGTTGGCCACGCACCGGCCCGCCTGGCACTCCTGGCCGGCCGCGCACACCACCCCGCAGCCGCCGCAGTTGGACGGGTCCGACTGGGTGGAGACGCAGCGGTTGCTGCACCGGGTGAAGCCCGACCGGCACTGGCAGCGCCCCTGGTCACACCCGTTGGAGCCGGGGCCGCAGTTGTTGCCGCACGCCCCGCAGTGGGTGATGGAGCGGCTGGTGTCCGTGCAGGCGCCGTTGCAATTCTCCAGGAAGCCGCACTGGGGCGAGCAGGTGCCGAAGATGCACACCTGCCCGGCCGGGCACGCGTTGTTGCAGGCCCCGCAGTGGGCCGGGTCGTTGCCAACGCGCACGCAGTTGCCGTTGCAGCGGCTGAACCCGTTGGGGCAGGCGCACTGGCCGTTGTCGCAGTAGCTGAATCCGCCGCAGTTGTTGCCGCAGGCGCCGCAGTTCGTGCGGTCCGTCAGCGTGTTGGTGCAGGCGTTGTTGCAGGTGGCGTAGGTGGCCGGGCAGGGGATGGACTGGCAGGCGCCCGAGAGGCACGCCACCCCCGGCGCGCACGCGTTCCCGCAGGCCCCGCAGTGGGCGAGGTCCGAGGAGAGGTTCACGCACTTGCCGTTGCACGAGGCCAGCCCCGCGCCGCACACGCAGCTGCCCGCCGCACAGGTGCCGCCGCTGCCGCACGTGTTGCCGCAGGCGCCGCAGTGGGCGGTATCCGTGGCGGTGTTGACGCACTGGGTGCCGCACAGCGTGGCCCCCCCGGGGCAGGTGCATCTTCCGGCGGTGCAGGTGGTGCCCTGCGGGCAGGCGTTCCCGCACCGGCCGCAGTTGTTGTTGCTGGTGGCGATGTCCACGCAGCGGTTGCCGCAGACCGCGCCGGGCGTGCCGTTCTGCCGCGTGCAGCTGCAGTTGCCGTTGCTGCAGGTGGATCCCTGCGGGCAGGCGCGCCCGCACGCCCCGCAGTTGTCCACGTCCGTGGCAATGGCCACGCAGGCGCCGTTGCACAGGAGCGAGCCGTTGGGGCACACGCAGGTACCGCCGGCGCAGGTGCGGCCCGCGGGGCAGGCCACGCCGCACCCGCCGCAGTTGGCCGCGTCACCGGAAGTGTCCACGCAGGCGCCGTTGCAGGTGGACGACCCCGGGGCGCAGGCGCAGGCGCCGCCCTGGCACGTCTGGCCCGCGGGGCAGGCATTGTTGCAGGCGCCGCAGTGGGCGTTGTCGGTGAGCGGGTCCGTGCACTGCCCGGCGCAGGGCCGGGTGTTGGGCGGGCAGGCGCAGCTGCCCGCCACGCACGCCTGCTCGTCCCCGCACGGGTTGCCGCAGCTGCCGCAGTTGAGGTTGCTCGTGGCCAGGTCCACGCAGGCGCCGTTGCACGCGCTCGTTCCAGCGGGGCAGCTGCAGCTGCCGCCCGTGCAGGCTTGGCCCGCGGGGCACGCGCTGCCGCAGGCGCCGCAATGGGCCGGGTC
>VGRA01000503.1 GCA_016875515.1 Deltaproteobacteria bacterium
CACATGGTGGGGATCGTCGCCGGGGCCATCTTCTCCACCCCGCTGTTCTTCATCCTCTTCCTGTCGAAGTGGCAGGACGGGCAGTCGGTGCAGGAGGCCATGACCACCGGTCAGTTCAGCTTCCCCGGGGCCATGCAGTGGAAGGGCATCAGCGACCTCATCAAGAACGGCTTCCACAACCTCCCCGCCTCGGCGCAGTGGGCCATGGGGCTGGCGGCGCTGGCCGCAGTGGTGATGGAGGTGGCCCGCATCAAGACGAAGGGGAAGTTCTGGCTCTCCCCGCTGGCCATTGGCCTGGGCGTGGTCATCCCCGCGGACTCCACCCTGGCCATGGCGGCCGGCGCCTTCTTCTTCGCCGCCATGCACAAGCGCCACGGGGACAAGCCGGGCACGCAGGGCCACGCGCTCTGGATCGAGACGCACGAGCCCATCTGCGCGGGCCTCATCGCCGGCGCGGCGCTGCTGGGCATCGTGGACATTCTCGTGAAGGTCTTCCTGCTCTAACCTCGAGGGCGGCATGACCGTCCTCGCGTTCCCCCTGCTTCGTGCCGGTGCCACAGGCCCCCTGCGCGAGCCGTGGGAGCTGGCCGAGGCACTCGTGGAGTGCCTGCGCGCGGCCCACGGCCTTCCCCCAGACGCGGGGACGTGGGCCTCCACGCCACCGGAAGAGGCGTGGAAGGGCGAAGAGGCCAGCGACCGCACCCTCTCCCCCGCCCCGGGCCGCTCCGTACGCTGCGCCTATGGCGCGCAGTCGCTGTGGGATCCCGGCCAGTACCACCAGCACTACCGGGTGTGGCTGTCCGGCTGCCCCGGCGCCCACTTCGGGGCCTCGGGGGACACGTCGGACGTGCACGCCCGGGCGCCCATTGAAGCCGAGTCTCCCGCAGCCGCCCTCACCCTGTGGAAGGCGCTCCGGGGCGCGCTTCCACGGAGGGGCTGGCGCGAGCTGGCCCTGCTGGACCCCACGGCCTCGGCAGCCCTCCGGGTGCTCGCAGCCGAGGCGGGCACCGTGCTCGCGTGGGACGTGCTCGAGGAGAAGTCATACCGGGCGATCGGCGCCTTCGCCCTGCGCGGGCTGGACGGGAACGGGCGGCTGGATCTCCGCGAGTCGCTGCCCATGCCCATCACCGGCAAGGCGCTCGGCGCCCTCCTCGCGTCCCCGCCCCCCGGCACCGTCCGGGCCTTGCGGCTTCCGCCCGGGCTGCACCCGGCCCCGGCCGGGGCAGACGGGGCCCTGGCCACGCTGCAGGAACTGGAGGGCGCCTTCGTGCAGACGCCGCGTGCGGCTGCGCTCGCAGGGCTCACCGCGCTCAAGTGGTCCAGCCAGCTGCCGGGTGATGCCGCCACCTACCCGTGGGACGAACTTGCAGGGCTGCAAAGCCTGGAGCTCTCCGCGTCCACGCCGGTGCAGCTGCCCGGCGCCCTGTGGCTCAGCCGCTCGCTGAGGCACGTTCGGCTCAGCCTCTGCCAGCCGCTCTCCCTGCCCTCCACCGCCGCAGTGAGCCCGCTGCGGCTGCGCCGGCTGGAGGTGGCGCTCGGCGGGCGCCCTCTGTCGCTCCCGGACGGCGCGCTGCCCTCCGCCCACACGCTCGAGGCGCTCGACCTCGGGTTCACCCAGCTGCCGGAGGGACTCCCCGGCCCGTTGCCGCACCTCCGGTGGCTGAAGCTCTGGGACAACGGCCTGCGGTGCCTGCCCCCTGCGCTCTCGGGCTGCGCGGGGCTGGAGGAGCTGCACGTCCTGTCCAACCCCCTCACCTCGCTCGCGGGGCTGGCCGCCCTTCCACGCCTGCGCGCCGTGACGTTGGTCCGCACGGGACTCACCGGCTGGCCCGCGGAGTTGGAGTCCCTCCCCGCGCTCGAGGAGCTGGAGCTCACCCTGCCGGACATCACCCGCGAGCAGGTGATGGAGCGCCTCCCCCGCCTCAAGAAGCTGGTCCTCTCCCCGAGGTGATGCCCATGGCCGCCCCCCGCCGCACTCCCCGCAGGACGAAGGGCGAACACGCCGCGCGCGTGCGGCACCTGCTCTCGCTGGACGCGGCCAACGTCATGGCCCGGCTGGCCGAGCGCCAGGACGAGATGGTGGGGCTGTTCTCCCGCCTCCGGAACCGCGAGCCGCTGCTCGAGCCGCTGCAGTCGTGGTTCAGCAGCATCGCCTTCCCCGAGCTGGTGGCGCTGTCCCCCGCCGAGCAGCGCGCGGCGAACGGCTTCTACGAGCAACTGGGCCAGCTGCGCTGGTACCTCCAGTACACCGAGGACATGCCCGGTCAGGTGCAGCTGAAGCTGTCCGCGCTCCTGCGGAAGCTGGAGGCGACGCACGCGCAGCTGGTCGGCGCGCTGGGGCCGCCGGATGCCAGCGGCGCGCAGGTGGTGAACGCCGAGGTGGTGCCGGATCCGGAGAAGCCGGCCTCCGCACCCCGTGCGCTGCGGCGTCAGGCGGCGGGCGCAGACTGGAAGCGGTCCCGCACCACGTAGCCCCGGGACATCCACCCGAAGGCCACCGCGCCGAAGAAGGCCAGGCCCGCGAAGAAGAGCGTGCGGTTCACCGGGTCCAGCCCCTTCGTCCCGGCCACCGCTGCCGTCACCAGGTTCCCCAGCGTCACGGACAGGTTGTACAGGCTCATCACCACGCTCTTCATCTGCGTGGGGGCCTGGCTGTAGGCGAACTCCAGCGCCGTGGTGGACACCAGCACCTCGGCCAGCGTCAGCACCGCGTACGGCCCCGCCTGCCAGGCGATGTGGGGCTTGCCCCCGGACAGCAGCACGGACTCCAGCGCCGCCACCAGGAGGAAGGACACCCCCGCCACCGCCATGCCCGCCGTGATCCGCCGGATGGGCGTGAGCGGGATGCCGCGCCGCTCGGCCCACGGGTACAGCAGGCCCTGCATCAGCGGCACCAGCAGCATGACGAGCAGCGGGTTGAGCATCAGCATCTGCGAGGCCTCCACCTGGAAGCCCCACACCTCCCGCTCCATCTGCTCCGCCTGCAGCACCCAGGTGCTCCCCTTCTGGTCGAACAGCGCCCAGAAGAAGG
>VGRA01000504.1 GCA_016875515.1 Deltaproteobacteria bacterium
TAGCGGCCACAGACCAGCACCAGCGGCCGTCCCTCCGCCGCCAGCTCCCGGGCCCGCGCCTGGGTAAACGGGGCCCCCCGCGGGGACATGAGAATGACCCGCGCGCGGGGCAGCTCCGTCCGGGCTGCCTCGATGGCCGCCGTCAGCGGCTCCACCTTCATCACCATCCCGGCGCCGCCGCCGTACGGGGCGTCGTCCGTGACGCGGTGCTTGCCCTCGGCGTGGGCGCGGATGTCCCGGGCGCGCACGCGCAGCAGCCCCTTCTCCTGCGCCCGCCCCAGGATGCTCGCCTCGGCGTAGCCGGTGATCATGGACGGGAAGAGCGTCAGCACCTCCACGTCCAGGCCGGGACCGCTCACTCCAGGAACTCCGGCGGGCGGACCACCAGCCGGCCCTTGTCCAGCTCCACCGTGGGCACGAACTCGTCCGCGAACGGCACGACGAGCTCTGTCCCCTCCCCGCGGATCACCAGGTTGGGAACCGGGCCGGAGTCCCAGATCTCCACCACCTTGCCGAGCGCGTTGCCCTGCTCGTCCACGGCGGAGAGTCCCATCAGGTCCCCAAGGAAGTACTCGCCCTCTGCGGGCGGCTCCACGTCCTCGCGGAACACGGACACCGTGGCCCCCACCAGCGGCTCGGCCTGGGCGCGGCGGTTCACCCCCACGATCCCCACGAGGAAGTCCTTGGTGGCGTCCCGGACGGAGTCCAGCTTCACCGTGCGCTCGGAGCCGTCCCTGAGCTTCAAGTGGATGCGCTCCACGCCGTAGAGCGTCTCTGAAGCCGCGTCGAATGGGCGGATGCCCAGCTCGCCGTTGAGGCCGTGGGCGCGGGAGACGTACCCCAGCTGCAGGAGCGGGCTGCTCAAGTTGCCTCGGGCTCCGCGGCGTCCGTCCCGGCAGGGCGGCCGGTGCGCCGGTCATCCAGGACTTCCAGCCTCGCCTTTTTGCCCACCTTCACGGCGGCGGCGGTCAGCAGGGTCCGCAACGCGTTCACCGTGCGGCCGTCCCGGCCAATGATCTTCCCCACCTCGTCCTGGGCAACCTTGAGCGAGACGGTGACCACGCCCTCCCCCTCCTCGGCGCGCACCTCCACTTGGTCTGCCTTGTCCACGAGCCCCAACACCAGGTAGCGGATCAGCGCGTCCACGGGACCTCTCCACGCACAAGAGGCGGAGACCCAGGACTCGGGCCCCGCCTCGGTTCACGCCTGCAATTCCCTCCCGGTCAGGGAGGAAACGCCTAGGCCTTGGCGGCCTTCGCGGCCTTCTTCATC
Organism: Deltaproteobacteria bacterium; assembly: GCA_016875515.1. GTDB lineage: Bacteria > Myxococcota > Myxococcia > Myxococcales > Myxococcaceae > VGRA01. Next base: position 1,273 of record VGRA01000504.1, read on the forward strand.
AGCCCCGCCACGGTCTCGGAGGGCTTCGCGCCCACCTTCAGCCAGTGGGCCAGGCGGTCCGCGTTGAACGCGATCTTCGCAGGCTCGTGGTTGGGATCATACGAGCCGATCGCCTCGATGAACTTGCCGTCGCGGGGGTTGCGGGAGTCGGTCGCAACCACGTGGTAGTACGGCATCTTCTTGGCGCCCGCGCGGGCAAGACGGATGACAACGGCCATGACGTAACCTCTGGGTACCGGAAACTTCGGAAAGGGCGGGCCTTCTACAGCGGACGCCCCCGGGAGTCAAACGGCGGGTGTGGGTGCCGCCCCTTCCCCGGGCTGTGCCTCCACGTTGGCCAGTTGGCCGCAGGCGGCGGCAATGTCCCGGCCCCGGTTCTGGCGGATGAAGGCGGCCACGTTGCGCGCCGCGAGCAGCTCCCGGAATTCCTCCGCCCGCCGCTCGACCACGGTCTTGAACCCCAGCCCCGCGTTCTCGTTGTACGGGATCAGGTTCACCTTGGCTGGCACCCCCTCCAGCAGCCCCGCCAGCCGCTCCGCGTCCGCGTCCGTGTCGTTCACCCCGGAGAGCATCACGTATTCAAAGGTGATCCGCCGCCCCTGCCGCAGCGGGAACTTCCGGCACGCGTCCATCAGCGCCGCAATGTTCCACTTGCGGTTGACCGGCATCACCCTGGACCGTTGCTCGTCCGTGGTGGCGTTGAGGCTGATGGCCAGCTTCACGTCCGTCTCCGCGCCGAACCGCTCGATCATGGGCACCAGCCCCACCGTGGAGACGGTGATGTGCCGGTGGCTGAAATTGGGGCCGTCCCCGGACTTCAGGATCTCCAGCGCCACCTTCAAGTTCTCGAAGTTGTGGAGCGGCTCCCCCATCCCCATGAAGACCAGGTTGGTGAGCGGGCGCAGTTGCTCCAGCCCCTCGTTCTTCCGCACCTCGCGGTTGACCGCGTGCACCTGCGCCACGATCTCCGACGGCGTCAGGTTCCGCTTCAGCCCCAGCGTGCCCGTTGCACAGAAGGTGCAGCCCATGGCGCACCCCACCTGGGTGGAGACGCACAGCGTCTTGCGGTCCGTGCTCGGCATGTAGACGGACTCGATCAGCTTCCCGTCATGGGTGCGCCACCGGTACTTGATGGTGCCGTCCACGCTGCGCTGCTCCAGGTCCTTCTCCACCTTGCGGATCACCGCGGCGCTGGAGAGCCGGGCGCGCAGGTCCTTGGACAGGTCCGTCATTTCCTCGAAGGAAGTGGCCCCGCGCTGGTGCAGCCACCGGTACACCTGCTGGGCGCGGAAAGGCTTCTCCCCCAGCCCCTTCAGGAAGGACTGGAGCGCAAGCAGGGTCAGGCTCCCCAGGTCAACCGGGGGCGCGGACTCGGGGGTGGCGGCGGCTTCGGACATGGTGTGGACGGTATGAAAGCAGGAACCCCGGTGCCGGGCATCCCTGGGGGTGCCGGCGCCGGGGCCCGTGTGTGACAACGCTCGGTGCGGGCTACTTCTTCCAGTCGTACTTCACGGTCTCCGTCTGCCGGAAGAAGTACGCGATCTCCGTCTTCGCGTTCTCCGGGCTGTCGGAGCCGTGCACGCTGTTGCGCTCGATGTTCTGCGCGAACATCTTGCGGATGGTGCCCTCGGCGGCGTTGGCCGGGTTGGTGGCGCCCATGATCTCGCGGTTCGCCAGCACCGCGTTCTCGCCCTCGAGCACCATCAGGACGACGGGGCTGGAGGTCATGAAGGACACCAGGTCCTTGAAGAACGG
>VGRA01000505.1 GCA_016875515.1 Deltaproteobacteria bacterium
CCGGCGGCGCCGTGGTCTGGCTGGGGCGCGCGCCCACCCCGCCGGCGCCTCCGCCCCTTCCGCCGGTGGCAGGCGCGCAGCCGGTGGCGCCTCCGCCCGTCCCGCGCCCTGCGCCCGTGGAGGCGCAGCGCTGGACCGCGGACCGGGACATCCGGCTCTCTGCCCGCCGGCACGCCTTCTCCTTGCCTGCCAGCCATGCGGCGCGCATCCGGCTGGATCCTGCGCGGACCTACCGCGCCTGGGTGGACCCCGCGGAGGGCGATCCCCCGGCCGTGTTCGCGCAGGCGGAGGGCGGCGCCTTGGCCGAGCTCGGCACCCGTGCGGAGGAGGCACTGCGCGTGAGCGGCGCAAGCGCGTTCTACGCCTGGACGCTCGTTGAGGCGGGCTCCGCGCGCACCGTCCGGCTGCAGCCGGTGGACGCGGCCCCGGTCCCCAGCACGCTGAGGGTGGAACCGCGTCGGCACGGCTTGCGCGCCGCGACGTTGGCCAGCCTGCACCTGACCGGGCTGGATCCGTCTGCCCGGTACCTCGTCACCCTGGAGGGCAGCGGCTCCCCTGGCGCCGCACTCGCACTGTCGGAAGGCCCAGGCGCGGCTGCGGCCGGGCTGCTCACCGCGGGGTCCCCCCTGGCGCTCTCCGGCGCCAGCGCGCTCCGGCTCGCCCTGCCGGATGACCGGCTGGATGACAACACGGGCGAGTTCGCCGTGAAGATCTTGCCGAAAAATTGATCCGTTACGGATCGCTCCTACCCTGTCGCAGGCCGTAGCAACCGGTCGCCAGGAGGAGCCCCATGTCCACCCGCCTCGTCGCATCGCTCGCAGGTCTTGCCTTTCTCTTCTTCGTGGTGGAGGCGCTCCGCGCCCCGGACGAGGTGGACGACGCCGCGGTGCAGCAGAGCGTGGACAACCGCCTCAACGAGGTGATGGCCGGCCTGCTCCGCGGGCAGTCCGAGCAGGCGTTGCTCGTCCGCTGACAGGCCGCATTTTCGGCAGGCCCCCTGCGGCGGAACCTGTTAGGACGGACCCGTTCCCACCCCCCGAGAGGGCCATGGCCGACGCAGCCCCGCAGCCCCCCTTCGCGGTCAACGACCGCGTGGTCTATCCGAACCTGGGCCTCTGCCGCGTCAGCGGCTTCGAGACGCTCACCATCGCAGGACAGCAGGTGTCCTTCGTCACCCTCAAGCGGGAGACGGACGGCGCCACGGTGCGCGTTCCCCCGGGCAAGCTGACCAGCGCCGGCGTCCGCAGGCTTGCCGGCAAGCAGGAGGTGGCGGACATGTTCCGCTTCCTCAAGTCGGACTCCGACAAGGCCACGCTGGACTGGAAGCAGCGCGCCCGCACCAACACCGAGCGCATGGCCCAGGGCGGCCTCATCGGGTTGGCAGAGGTGGTGAAGGGGCTGCAGGTGCTCTCGGAGCTCCGTCCGCTGCCCACCAAGGAGCGCGAGCTGTACGACAACGCGCGCGCACTGCTCGTGAGCGAGCTGGCCGCTGCCCTGTCCTGCTCGCCGTGTGACGTCGAGGACGCCGTGGACGTGGCGCTCTCCCCGCCCGGAAAGGAGCGGCCGCGCCGCACCGCCGAGGAGTTCAAGCGCACCGCGGATGGGGACGAGGACGCGCTCGGGGACGACCTGCTCGGCCTGGACGGCGACCTGGACGGCATCCCCACCGACGAGCCGCCCCCCGAGGGGGAGGCAGAGGGTGACGGGGCCGGGGAAGAGGCGCCCCCGAAGAAGCCTGCCCGCTCCAGCAAGCCCACCAAGGCGCCAAAGGCCGCCCCCCGCCGCCCCATCCTCTCAGACGAGGAGGTCACCATGACCATGGCGCGGGCCGTGGCACTGCCCGCCGAGCCGAAGAAGCGCGGTCGCCCGCCCGGCAGCACCTCCAAGGCGAAGAAGCAGCCCAAGGCGAAGAAGCCCGCCGCCAAGGCCAAGCCTGCCAAGGGCAAGAAGGGAGGCCGCTCATGATCCGCGTGGCCGCGCTGGACGAACTGGATCCCCAGCTGCTGAAGGGGCTCTGCAAGCACCTCTACACCGCCTTCGGCGTGGGCACGGAGCTCAGCGAGCCGGTCTCGTACCCGCCCGGGATGGCCGAGCCGTTCGACGCCGAGCGCCTGCTCGAGGCGGCCCCGGCCGTCCGCGCTTTCCAGGACGACAAGGTGCTCTACCTGACCCGCGCGCGGCTGAAGGAGCGCACCCTCCCTACCGGCAACGTCCCCACCCACGGCTACTGCCGCCACGGCAAGGACCGCGCGCTCGTGACGCTCGCGGGCGTGAAGGACCTGGAGGCGGGCCTCCCGCTCGTCTCGCGGCACGCTCTGCACGTGGTGGGACACCTGTGGGACCTGTACCACTGCCTGGATCCCCGCTGCGCCATGTTCCCCCCGTGGACGCCCTCCTTCGAAAAGGGCGAGCCCACGTTCTGCACGTTCTGCCGCGAGAAGAGTGAGCGGAAGATTGCGCTCGCGAAGTCCTGAGGCCTGGGCACGGCGGGTGCCCGCGGTCCAGCTGTGGCTGCTGCTCGGCGCCGCCGCGTGGGGCGCGGCGTTCCAGTGGAAGCTCTCCCGCTCCCACGTCCCGGACGCGGACTACGCCGCGGTTGCGGAGGTCCTCTCCCGCGAGGCGCGTCCCGGGGACGTGGTCCTGCTCTACCCCTGGTGGACCGAGCGGGCACGGCTGTTCGTCCCCGCGGCGGTGCCCGTCGTCGGACACATCCACTCGGACGGGGAGCTGCTCGAGGACCACCCGCGCATCTGGCTGCTCTCCGCGCCGGACCTGCCGCGGTCGGATCTCTCCGCCTTCGAGCGCGCCCACATGCAGCGCCGCGAGAAGCTGGGGGCCGACCGCCGCTTCGGACAGCTGGTGCTCTCCACGTGGACCAACGGGCTGTTCCGCCCGGCCCGCTTCACCGCCGCGGCGGCGCTCGCGGACGCCTCCGCCTTCCTGGAGCTGCCGGATGGACGGCGCACCGCCTGTTCCTGGAATGGCCGGAGCCACGAGTGCCCGGGCGGCGTGGGCGCGGC
>VGRA01000506.1 GCA_016875515.1 Deltaproteobacteria bacterium
GCTCGCGGTCCGACAGCGCGGCCGCGTCGATGCTGCACGCCTGCAACAGCGCGTCCAGTACCCGCCAGTCCTTGCGACGCGCCATCCGCTCCAGCCGCGCCTGGTAGCGCTCCACCGCGGCGAGCGCCTCCTTCAGCCCCTCCCCGGACAGCTCCCCGCCCGGCGTGCGCACCTTCGTGTGCTCGGCGGCAATGCCCATCAGGTAGTCCGCGAAGGCCGCCTCGTTCTTGAGGAACAGCTCCTTCTTGCCGCGCGTGACTTTGTAGAGCGGCGGCTGGGCAATGTAGAGGAACCCCTTGCCCAGCAGCTCCGGCATCTGCCGGTAGAAGAAGGTGAGCAGCAGCGTGCGGATGTGGCTGCCGTCTACGTCCGCGTCCGTCATCAGGATGATGCGGTGGTAGCGCGCCTTCTCCGGGTCGTACTCCTCCTTGCCAATCCCGGTGCCGAGCGCGGTGATGAGCGTGACGATTTCAGCCGACGTCAGCATCTTCTCGAAGCGGGCCTTCTCCACGTTCAGGATCTTCCCGCGCAGCGGAAGGATGGCCTGGTTGCGCCGGTCCCGGCCCTGCTTGGCGGAGCCACCTGCCGAGTCACCCTCCACGATGTAGAGCTCGGACTCGGACGGGTCCTTGCTCTGGCAGTCTGCCAGCTTCCCGGGAAGGGAGGCCGAGTCCAGGATGCCCTTGCGCCGCACCGTCTCGCGCGCCTTGCGCGCCGCAATGCGCGCCCGCGTGGCGTCCCCTATTTTGGACACCACCGTCTTCGCCACCTGAGGGTTCTCGTCCAGCCAGGTGGCCAGCTGCTCGTTGACCATCTGCTCCACGAGCCCCTTGATCTCGCTGTTGCCCAGCTTCGTCTTGGTCTGCCCCTCGAACTGAGGGTTCGGCAACTTCACGGAGATGACGGCGGCCAGCCCTTCCCGCGCGTCCTCGCCGGTGGGGCTCTCCTTCAGGTCCTTCCACAGCCCGCCGCGCTCGGCGTAGCCGTTGATGGTGCGGGTGAGCGCCGCCTTGAAGCCAGACAGGTGGCTGCCGCCCTCGTGCGTGTTGATGTTGTTGGCAAAGGTGAAGATGCGCTCGTCGTACCCGTCGTTCCACTGCATGGCGATTTCGAGGGCGACCAGCTCCTTCTCCGCCTTGAAGTAGACGACCTGCGGGGAGAGCGCCTGCTTGGACTTGTTGAGGTACTCCACGAACGAGCGGATACCGCCGGCGAACTGGAAGTCGTGGAACTTCCCGCTCCGCTCGTCTTTGATGACGATGTGGAGCCCCGCGTTGAGGAACGCCAGCTCGCGCAGCCGCTGCGACAGCGTGTCGAAGTTGTACTCGGTCACCTCGAAGATGGAGGTGTCCGGCTTGAAGTGCACCGTGGTGCCGCGCTTGTCCGTCTGGCCCACCGTGGCCACCTGCTGCTGCGGGATGCCGCGCGCGTAGCGCTGCTGGTGCACCTTGCCGTCCCGCTGGATGTCCAGCGTCAGCCACTCGGAGAGCGCGTTGACGCAGGAGACGCCCACGCCGTGCAGACCGCCGGACACCTTGTACGCGGAGTTCTCGAACTTGCCCCCCGCGTGCAGCTTCGTCATCACCACGTCCACGGTGTCCATGCCCACCACCGTCGGGTGCGGCCCCACCGGGATGCCGCGGCCGTTGTCCTTCACCGAGATGGAGTTGTCGACGTGGATGACGACTTCAATGTCGGTGCAGACGCCGGCCAGCGCCTCGTCCACGCTGTTGTCCACCACCTCGTAGACCAGGTGGTGCAGGCCGTAGGCGGCCGTGTCCCCGATGTACATGCCCGGCCGCTTGCGCACCGCCTCCAGCCCCTCCAGCACCGTGATGCTGGCGGCGCCGTAGTCGGCTGCGGGGGGGCGCTCGGAGACTGCAGGAACGGTGTTTTCCATGGTGGCGGGATGTAGCACGCACGCCCCCGGGCCCCAAGCGGCGTCAGGGGGCGTCAACGGCCCGAATTCAGGACCAAAACAGCCCTCCCGCCGGGGCCATTCCGGGGGGCCCCGGCGCGCCCCGTTTCAGGCGTCGAAGCGGGGCGGCGGGACCTTCTCCTCGCACGCCTCGCATAAGGCCAGGAACTCAACCTTGCGGCGGAACAGGTGGGCCGGAACGAGCAGCCGCCCGCCCTCCTCCAGGAACAGCGCCAGCGCCCCGTCCCGCCGCCGCCCCGTGCGCGCCACCATCCGCACCGCGCTCCAGGGCAGCTCCAAAGGCTCCCCCCGGAACGGCCGCGCCATCACCAGCCGCAGCGGCTCCACCGTGACGCCCCAGCCGGCCCGCGGCCGCAGCCGCACGAAGACGTAGAAGCACGCCGCCATCAGCCCGGCCGCTACTCCCGCCCGCGCCAGCGCTTGGACGTCCCCCTGCGCGCGCCCCGTGGCGAGCGCCGCCGCCGACAGCGCCGCGCACGCCACCGCCGCGGCCAGGAACGCCAGCCGGAAGCGCAGCGGGTGGTAGGCGAAGTGGCGGGGCGTCATGCGGGCGGAGGCCTCTTCGGCATAGCCCACGCCGGCCCCGGCCCGCCATGTGCCCGCCGCCGGGACTGTTCAGCCCACCGTGCCGCCGACGTGCGGACGGCCACACCGACGTCCTCGCCCACCGCAACCGCTGCTCGGCCCGCAACTCCGGCCAAGCGGCAACTCCGTCTCCGCCTGGGGGCGGGTCCGTGGGCGCACCGTGCAGTATTCTCTGCCAGTTGAACCGGCCGAAAGCTCTGCACAGCGCCCCGCTCCTCGGCTGCCGGGCGGGGAGAGGTCCACCCCCAGCCCCTGGCGGGGCCGCACCCCCGGGACCGCGCAGCAACGCGGCCGGCAGCCACGCCGCGTCCCCCGGCCGCTGCCGCTCGGCCTGGAGCACCGGCCAGGCGGCAACTCCGTCCGCACCGGGGGCGAGTCCGTGGGCGCACTGTGCGTGTCCGTCCGCCCGACCGCGCCCGAGTTCCCACCCCGCGGGAGGAGGCCCCGTGGCAAGCGTGAGGGATGACGAAGCGAGCACCAGGACGGAAGCGCG
>VGRA01000507.1 GCA_016875515.1 Deltaproteobacteria bacterium
GGCGGGCCGTTCCCACCGGGCTGTCGCTGGAACTCCCGCCGGGTTTCGAGGGGCAGGTGCGGCCCCGCTCAGGGCTGGCGCTCAAGCAGGGTGTGACGGTGCTCAATGCCCCCGGCACAGTGGACGCGGACTACCGGGGGGAGGTGCAGGTGCTGCTCGTCAACCTGTCCGACGCCCCGGTGACGCTGCGGCACGGGGACCGGGTGGCCCAGCTGGTGGTGGCGCGGGTGGAGCGGGCGGACCTGCAGGAAGTGGAGGCGCTCGGGCAGACGGCCCGGGGGGCAGGCGGCTTCGGGTCAACTGGCGGGTGACACTGCCGGGGCGTGGCTTGATGGAGGCGGCTGGCTCGGGGTAGACACCGCGGCCCCCGTCGTTCCGCGGAACCGCCGCGGCCGGCGGGATGTCCACAGGAAACCCGAGTCCACCCTTGCTCTGTTACCGCTGCGGGAGCCACGTCCCGGACACAGCCGAGAGTTGTCCCACCTGCGGGCAGAAGCTCGCGGGGGGAGGGGTGCGGCAGGCCACGGCCACGTTCTCCCGCAAGCGGCTGGGCGCCATGCCCACCGTGGAGGGGGCCCCGTACAAGGCCGGGGACGTGGTGGCGGCCCGGTACGACATCAAGGACACGCTGGGGGTGGGGCCGCTGGGGTTCGTCTACCGCGCGCGGGATGCGCAGGTGGACGTGGACGTGGCGCTGAAGGTCATCAACCCGCGGCTCGTGCAGACGTCCGACGAGCGGAAGCTCTTCCAGAAGACGCTGCGGCAGGCCCGCAAGCTGTCCCACCCCAACCTCGTGCGCGTCTACGAGGAGGGCGAGGACCAGGACCGGCCCTTCTACACCATGCAGCTGGTGGAAGGGCTGACGCTGCGGAAGATCATCGACCTGCGCGTGGCCAAGGGGCAGTTCTTCACCCTGCGCGAGGTGGAACCGCTGCTCGTGCAGGTGTGCGCGGCGCTGGACTCGGCGCACAAGGTGGGGCCGCACTCGGACGTGCGGCCCGAGAACGTGGTGGTGCTGCCGGATCTCCTGAAGGTGAAGGACTTCGGGCTGGGGCTGGCCATCCCGCGGCTGCCATTTGCGCAGGCGCTCAAGTCCCGCAAGGGGGACGCCTACCTGGCCCCCGAGTACACCTCCGGCGGCGAGGTGGATCACCGGCTGGACGTCTACGCCGTGGGCGTCATCCTGGGCGAGATGCTCGCCGGGGTGGTGCCGGACGGCGGCATCCCGGAGCTGCGGGAAAAGAACCCGGAGCTGCCCGCGGCCATGGAGGGGCTGTACCGCAAGGCGCTGAACCAGAACCCGCTGGCGCGCCCGCGCTCGGCCGGGGCCCTCTACGAGGAGTTCGCGGAGCTCACGCGCAAGGCTGCCCCCCCGCCGCTCAAGAAGCGGGACTCGCTGGGGGAGACGCCCACCCCGGCGCCGCGCCCGCGCCCGCCGCCATCTGCCGAGGAGGAGGGGCCGGTGACGCAGGAGGCGCGCGTGCGCCCCCCGGCGTTGCCCCCGCACCCGGACGACTCGGACCGGCAGCCCACCGAGGCGGAGATCCTCTCCCTCCCCAACCGCGCGGGGGACCTGCCGCCCGAGGCGCACCCCTCTGACGGCGAAGAGACGGGCATCCTGGAGAACGTCCCGGAGCCGCCGCCGTCCCGCCGCATCCCTGGTGCGCGGGAGCTGCGCCCCCGCGGGCAGGGCAGGCGGGACAACCTGGTGTGGCTGCTGCTGCTCACCGTCTCTGGCCTGCTGCTGGGTGGGGCGGGCGGCGCCTGGGTGCTGCGCAAGCTGAAGGGCGGGGCCGCCCCGTTGGACGCTGGCGTGGCGGTGGTGGTGCCTCCCCCGGCCCCGGCGGTGGTCCAGGAGGAGCCGGAGCCGGTCCCGGTGCAGGTGGTTGAGGAGGCGCCGAAGCCCGCCCAGCCGGTGCGCGCCAAGGACGGGAAGGACAAGGACGCGGGCAAGCTGGCAGACGCGTTCAAGTCTGCCGAGGCGGCGCGGAAGGCGGACGAGGCGCGGCGGGCAGAGGAGGCCGCGGCGCGCATGGCGGAGGAGGCGGCGCGCAAGGCAGAGGAGGCACGCAAGTTGGCGGAGGCCAAGCGGGCGGAGGAGGAGGCGCGCAAGGCGGAAGCGGCGCGCAAGAAGCTGGAGGGGGAGACCAAGCCCGCGTCGGCCGCTGCGGCGGAGCCGGGGGGCTGCCCGCCCGACATGAAGCTCATCCCCGCCGGCTCCTTCAAGATGGGGACGCCCGCGGACGATCCGCTCCGCACCTTCGACGAGAAGTCGCTCGCCACCACGGACGTGAAGGCCTACTGCGTCGACGTCTACGAATATCCCAACAAGAAGGGCGCCAGTCCGGTCGTGCCCGTGACCTGGAACGACGCGAAGCGGCTGTGCGAGGGGCGCGGCAAGCGCCTGTGCACCGAGCAGGAGTGGGAGAAGGCCTGCAAGGGTCCGGGCAACGCCCGCTTCCCCTACGGCAATGCCTTCAACCCGGACGCCTGCAACACCGAGGACGACGTGGGGGATGCCCGCCCGCTCGCCCCGTCCGGCCGCTTCGGGGCGTGCCGGTCCGGCTACGGCGTGGCGGACATGTCCGGCAACGTGGCGGAGTGGACGGCCACCGCGTACCAGGGTGGTGCGGAGAAGGCGGTCAAGGGCGGGGCGTTCAGCCGGCCGGACACCCGGGCGCGGTGCTCGGCGCGGATCAAGCTGGCCCCCTCGGCGCGCGAGGCGGAGGTGGGCTTCCGCTGCTGCGCGGACGTGCTGTGATGCGGCGCGCGCTGGCGCTGGCCGTGCTGGGGTGTGCGGCGCTGGCGGCGGCAGACGAGCGGCCGCGCGTGCTGGTGCTGCGCTCGGCGGAGCTGGCGGCCTACTCGGCGGTGCGGGCGGGCTTCACCGCGGAGCTGTCCCGGGCGCAGGTGCAGGACGCGGTGCTGCCGGAAGGGGCGGAGGCGGCGGGGCGCGCGGTCAAGCAGCTGGCGGCGGGCGGCCCCGCGCTGGTGTTGGCGGTGGGGCCCGC
>VGRA01000508.1 GCA_016875515.1 Deltaproteobacteria bacterium
ACGAGGCGCTGCTGGAGCTGCTCCGGCTGGAGGGGCTCATCCAGCTGTGCATCCCGCGCGGCGGCGAGGCGCTCATCCGCTTCGTCACCGAGCACGCCCGCGGCGTCCCGGTGGTGCAGCACTACAAGGGCGTGTGCCACGTCTACGTCCACGCGGCGGCGGACCTGGCCATGGCGCGGGAGGTGCTCGTCAACGCCAAGGCCTCCCGCCCCGGGGTGTGCAACGCGGCCGAGTGCCTGCTCGTGGACCGCGCCGTCGCGGCGGACTTCCTGCCGGAGGCCGCGCGGGCCCTGCAGCGCAAGGGCGTCCAGCTGCGCGGCTGCGCGGAGACGGTGGCGCTGCTCGGGCAGGAGGGGGTGCCCGCGGCGCTGGCCTCTCCCGAGGACTACGGGCGGGAATTCCTGGACCTGGTGCTCGCGGTGAAGGTGGTGGACGGCCTGGACGCCGCGCTCGCCCACGTTGCCCGCTACGGCTCCGAGCACACCGAGGCCATCCTCACGCGGGACGCCGCCGCCTCCGCCCGCTTCACCCGCGAGGTGGCCGCCTCCGCCGTGATGGTGAACGCCTCCACCCGCTTCAACGACGGCGGGGAGCTGGGGCTGGGGGCGGAGATTGGAATCTCCACCTCGCGGCTGCACGCGTTTGGCCCCATGGGGCTGCGGGAGCTGACGGCCCAGAAGTACGTCGTTCTGGGAAACGGGCAGGTGCGTTAGGGTGCCGCGCCCATGAGCGCCAAGCCCCGCAAGTCCCCCGCCGGCAAGCCGGCCCCCAGGTCAAAGTTCAAGTCCAAGGCCCCCGCGAAGAAGAAGGTGAAGGGCAAGGCCGGAGGCCGGGCGAAGAAGCCCGCCGCCCCGCGCAAGAAGAAGCCGGTCACGGCCGTGGCCGCCGCCGCGGTGGTGCCCAACCCGGAGGCCGAGGCGCTCGCCCGGCGCATCGGCGCGCTGGCCCTGGACAAGAAGGCGCTGGACGTCACCCTCATCGACGTGCGCGGCAAGACGTCCTACGCGGACTACTTCGTCATCGCCTCGGGCGAGTCCGATCGCCAAGTGGCCGCCATTGCCGAGCACATCGAGACCACGCTGAAGGCGGAGAAGGACCTGCACTCGGTGGGCACCGAGGGGCGCGAGACCGGCAACTGGGTGCTGCTCGACTACGGCGACGTGGTGGTGCACCTCTTCTTTTCCGAGCAGCGCGCCTTCTACGACCTGGACGGCCTCTGGGCGGACGCCCGCCGCGAAGTGCTGGCCGGCTGAAGGGTGAAGCTGCGCATCGCCTCCGTGGGGCGAGACCGCTCCGGGCTCTTCCAGCCCGGCGTGAACGAGTACGCCCGGCGGCTGCAGCACTACGTGAAGCTGGAGCTGCTGGAGCTGCCCGAGGCCTCCAGCCGGAAGCTCCCCGCGGGCGAGGCGAAGCGGCTGGAAGGCGAGGTTCTGCTGGGCAAGAAGGGGCCGCGGGACTGGCTGGTGGCCCTGGATGAGCGCGGCAAGTCCCTGGACTCCGTGGAGCTGTCCCGCTTCGTGGCCAAGGCGCAGGGCCAGTCGAAGGACCTGCTGTTCGCCATTGGCGGGGACGAGGGGCTGGCGCAGGAGGTGGTGGACGCGGCCGCCCTCTCCCTGTCGCTCTCCCGGATGACGCTCCCGCACCGGCTGGCCCGGCTGGTGCTGGTGGAGCAGCTGTACCGGGCCTTCACGCTCTTGCGCGGCGAGCCGTACCACAAGTAAGCCCTGTCTCCTGCTGGGCCGGCCTACAACCTCGGGCGTTCCGCCATGTCCATCCCCCTTCGCTCCGTGGCCCTCGTGGGCTCGCTGCTCCTTGCCGCGTCCGGCTGTTCACGCACGCAGGTCTATTACTGCGGCCAGCCGGGAGACCCCGCCTGCCCGGACGGGATGGCGTGCGTGTCCGGGCGGTGCCTCGAGGCGCTCCCGCCGGGCACCTGCCTGCCGGGTCAGGTGGACTGCGCCGGGGCGTGCGCCACGCTCTCGTCCGACCCCCAGCACTGCGGGGCCTGCGGCAACAGCTGCGCGGCAGACAAGGTGTGCGCCGCGGGCGGCTGCGCGGACAGCTGCCCCGCGGGGACGGTGGGGTGCGGCCGGGCCTGCGTGGACGTACGCACGGACGCGCGCCACTGCGGAACGTGTGGCCAGGCCTGCACGGGGCTCGAGTCCTGCGTGGACGGGGCGTGCGCCTGCCCGGCCCCGCTCGCCGCCTGCAACGGTGCGTGCGTGGACCTGCAGGGGGACGTGAACCACTGCGGCGGCTGTGACACCGCCTGCCCGGCCGGGGACCTCTGCCAGGAGGGGACGTGCGTGGGGGCCTGCACCGGCCAGCGCAGGCCGTGCGGGGACGCCTGCGTGGACGTCACCGCGGACGTGCGCCACTGCGGCGCCTGCGGCAACGCCTGTGCACCGGGCGAGCGGTGCTTGGAGGGCGCCTGCGGCAGCAGCTGCCCCGCGGGATTCACCGACTGCAGCGGCACCTGCATCGACACCCGCTCGGACGCGGCCCACTGCGGCGGCTGCAGCACCGCCTGCTCCGCGGGGCAGCTGTGCAGCGCCGGCAACTGCACCTGCCCCAATGGTGGGCTGTCCTGCGACGGGCGCTGCGTGGACGCCTCCTCGGACGACGCGCACTGCGGCGCCTGCGGGCGCGCCTGCAACCCGGGCGAGCGGTGCGAGGCGGGGGCGTGCGGCTGCGTGAACACCACCGCGTGCGACGGGCTGTGCGTGGACACCCAGGCCAACCCTGCCCATTGCGGCGGATGCGGCAACGCGTGCGCCCCCGGCGAGTTCTGCTCCAGCGGCTTTTGCGCGCCCGGGTGCGCCCCGGGGCAATCCGCCTGCGGGCAGGCCTGCGTGGACCTGCAGGGGGACGCGCGCAACTGCGGCGGCTGCGGCAACGCCTGCCCCGCCGGCCAGTCCTGCCAGTCCGGGGCCTGCGCGTGCCCGGCAGGCCAGGCCGCTTGCAACGGGGCCTGCGTGGACACCGCCACGGACGCCGCGCACTGCGGCG
>VGRA01000509.1 GCA_016875515.1 Deltaproteobacteria bacterium
GGGGAGTAGCCGCCCCCGCTTCGGTTGACACGGCATCCCCCCGGGGTGATCTGTTCCCCTTCGTGAGCTCTCTCCGGGACACCCTCTCCGCGCAGCTGCCGCACACCCTGGGCGCCACCCACCTGGACGGCTTGGGCGCCCGCTACGCCGGCAAGGTGCGGGACACGTACCGCGCCGGGGACCGGTTGGTGCTCGTCTCCACGGACCGGCTCTCCGCGTTCGACCGCGTCCTCACCACGGTGCCGTTCAAGGGCGAGCTGCTCAACCGGCTCTCCGCGGCGTGGTTCCGCCGCACCGCGCACGTGGTGCCCAACCACCTCCTGGACGTGCCGGATCCCAGCGTGCTCGTGGCCCGCGCGTGCGAGCCCCTCCGGGTGGAAGTGGTGGTCCGTGGGCGGCTCACGGGCTCGCTGTGGCGTGCCTACGCCCAGGGCGGTCTCCTCCCCCACGGCCTGTCGTTGCCGCCCGGCATGGCGCGGCACCAGGCATTCCCCGCGCCGCTGCTCACCCCCACCACCAAGGACACCACCGGCGGCCATGACGCGCCGCTGTCCGAGGCGGAGGTGGTCTCCTCGGGGCTCGCCTCCGCCCGGGACTGGGCCGCGGTGCGCGAGGCGGCGCTGGCCCTCTTCGCGGCGGGACAGGCCTGGTCGGCGCAGAATGGGCTGCTGCTGGTGGATACCAAGTACGAGTTCGGCAAGGCGGGCGGGCAGCTGCTCGTCATGGACGAGATCCACACCCCGGACAGCAGCCGCTTCTGGGAGCTGGACGGCCTGGAGGAGCGGCTGGCCGCCGGTCAGGAGCCCCGCATGTTGGACAAGGAGACCGTCCGGCAGTGGCTGGTGAAGGAGGCCGGCTTCTCCGGAGACGGCCCCACGCCCATCATCCCGGACACGGTCCGCGTGGCTGCCGCGGAGACCTACTGCGGCGCCTTCGCCCGGCTGGCCGGCGAGCCGCTCGGGCTCCAGGTGGGGCCCGCGCTGCCCCGGCTGGAGGCCAACCTGCGGGCTGCCGGGCTGCTTCGCTGAGATTGGCTCAGGCCCCCGGGCCGAACACGCGCGCGAACACCGCGTCCACGTGGCGCAGGTGCACCTCCAGGGAGAAGCACGCCGCCAGCTCCTCCCGGGCCAGGTGGCGGCCCAGCTCCGCATCGGACGCGAGCGCCTGCTCGAATCCGACGCCCTCGTCGTAGACGCGCATGGCGCACCGCTGCACCAGCTCGTACGCCGCCTGCCGGTCCAGCCCGCGGCGTGCAAGTTCCAACAGCACCGCCTGGCTGTGCACCACCCCGCCCAGGGCGTCGAGGTTGTGCCGCATCCGGTCCGGGTAGACGCGCAGGTTCTCCAGCATCCCCGCCAGGCGGTGCAGCATGAAGTCTGCCGTCACCGTGGCGTCCGGGCCAATGACGCGCTCCACCGAGGAGTGGGAGATGTCCCGTTCGTGCCACAGCGCCACGTCTTCCATGGCAGACAGGCTGTAGCCGCGCAGCAGCCGGGACAGGCCGGTGAGGTTCTCGCTCAGCACCGGGTTGCGCTTGTGCGGCATGGCGGAGCTGCCCTTCTGCCCCGGCGTGAACGGCTCCTCCACCTCGCGCACCTCGGTCCGCTGCAGGTGGCGGATCTCCACCGCGAACTTCTCCACCGAACTGCCGAGCAGCGCGAGCGCAGTGAAGTACTCCGCGTGGCGGTCCCGTTGGACGATCTGGCTGGACGCCGGCGCCGGCAGCATCCCGAGCAGGGCGCACGCGTGCGCCTCCACCCCGGGGGACAGGTGCGCGAAGGTGCCAACCGCCCCGGACACCTTGCCCACGCTGATGCTGGCCCGCGCCGCCTCCAGCCGTCGCCGCGCGCGGGCAAGCTCGTCGTACCAGATGGCCAGCTTCCACCCGAACGTGGTGGGCTCGGCGTGGATGCCGTGGCTGCGACCCACCATGGGCGTGCGCTTGTGCGCCACCGCCAGCCGCTTCACCGCCGCCTGCACGCGGTCCACGCCCTGCAGCAGCAGGTCCGACGCGTCCCGCAGCGTCATCCCCAGCGCCGTGTCCAGGACGTCCGAGGAGGTCATCCCCATGTGCAGGTAGCGCGCGGAGGGGCCAATCCGCCGCTCCAGGAAGGTGAGGAAGGCGATGACGTCGTGCTTCGTCACCTTCTCGATGTCGTCAATGGCCCGCGCGTCCTCGGCGGTGAATTCTCCTGCCCGGGCGCGGCAGTCGGCGAGGGCCGCCGCGGGGGCGAGCCCTTCCCGGACCAGCCCCTCCAGGGCCGCCAGCTCCACGTCCCGCCACCGCCGAAGCCGCGCCTCCGCGGTCCAGAGGGAGGCCATCTCGGGCCGGCTGTAGCGGGGGATCATGGGAAGACCTTCAACGTGTGGCCGCGGGTGGCGGCCAGCTTGAGCACCCGGTCGGAGGCCTCGGGGCCGCGCACCACCTGCCGCAGCGTCCCCAGGTTGACGGACAACTCCAGCTGCTCCGGGGCCGCCACCTGCAACGCCCCCGGGTCCACCCGCTCGAACAGCACGCGCCCGGCCAGCCGGCCCGCCTGCTGCCCCACGCCCACCGGCGAGGGGGCGAGCGCCACCAGCGCCCCGCCCTTCACCTGCGCCTGCGACAGCCCCATCAACGGCAGGGACAGCTCCTTCGCCCGGGCGATGAGCCCCTCCACCACCTCCGCGCTCGCCACCGTCTTGTCTGCCACCAGCAGCACCGCGTCCACCTTCCCCTCCAGGCCGGCGAGCAGCCGCTCCAGTCCGCCCGGTCCGTCCAGACCCAGAGGCACCGCGGCGAGCTTCAGCTTGCGCGCCGCGGCCGTGGCCTCCTCCAGGGCGCGGGAGGAGTAGCGGGGATCATGCACCACCCCCACGCGCGCCACGCCGGGGGCCACCGCGGACAGGAGCGCCAGCTCCGTGCCCACGTCGTTGGTGAGGGAGATGCCGGTCAGGTGCGGCCCCTCCAGCCCGTACTTCTCGTAGTAGGGCACCATGCAGAAGAGCACCGGCGTCTCGCCG
>VGRA01000510.1 GCA_016875515.1 Deltaproteobacteria bacterium
CACCGAGCGGTTGCGGCGCGAGGCCCCGGACGAGGTGGCGCTGGAGGCGCTCGGGCGCAAGGCCCGCTCGCTCGCCCCGGTGCGGGGCGCCAACTACGCCTACCTGCTGGACCACGAGGTGGCGTGGTTCAAGCCGGACGGGACGCTCACCTCGCTGGTGACGCAGGTGCTGGAGAGCTTCAACGCGGAGGGGCGGGATGCGCTGCTCAAGCAGTCCCTCGGCGGCGGGCGTACCCGCGTCTACGTGGCCTATGCGCTGGACGGAGAGGGGCGCCGCGTGGACCCGGTGTCGCTGCGGGACGGGATGGTGCGTTTCCGCGCCCTGGGCGAGCGCTCCACCGTGGTGCTCCAGTACCGCCGCGAGGTCCCGCCGCGCGGCTACCTCGCGCGGCACCTCACCACCTCGTGGAGCTTCCAGGGGCCGGGGGACTACCGGTCCGAGGCGCGCTTCGTGCTGCTGCTGCCGCAGGGCCTCCCGCTGCACGAGGCCCCCACCGGGAAGCTGCAGCGCACCGAGCGCTTGGAGGACGGCCTCCGGCGGGTGGAGTGGGTGGCGCAGGACGTGCCGCCGCTGCACGCAGAGCCCGGGATGCCGCCGCTGCGCGAGACCGCGCTCTCGCTGGAGGTCTCCACCGTGCCCTCGTGGGACACCTTCGCCGAGTGGATGGTGGCGCTGCTGCAGGACGCCGACCGCGCCAACGCGGACATCAAGCAGCTGGCGAGGAAGCTGGGGGAGGGGGCCGCCACCGCGGACGAGAAGCTGCTGCGCGTGCAGGCCTTCCTGATGAAGGAGATCCGCTACGAGCAGGACTACGAGTCGCTGATTGCCGGGGTGAAGCCGCACGCGGCGCCGCTGGTGTTGGAGCGGCGCTACGGGGACTGCAAGGACAAGGCGGTGCTGTTCCGGACGCTGGCGCGCGAGCTGGGCATCCAGACGCGCTACGCGCTGGTCCGCACGCGGGACGCGGGGAAGGTGCGGGAGGAGATTCCCCAGCAGCAGTTCAACCACGTCATCGTCTACGTGCCGCCGCAGGACGGGGTGACGGAGCGGTTCTTCGACCCCACGGCGGACGCGCTGGACGTGGGCACGGTGCGCTCGGACGACGTGGGCACGCGCTCCTTCGTCGTGGACCTGGACAGGCGGACGTGGGAGTGGCGCGACATCCCGTACCAGTCCGCGGACGCGCAGCGCACCGACGTGGACTTCACGGTGTCGTTGTCGCCGGATGGCAGTGGGACGGTGGCGCTGGAGTCGAAGATGGTGGGGGACTGGGGCTCGGCGTGGCGCCGGCTGGCCCGCAACCCGGAGAACTTCGCCCGTGCGCTGCAGCAGCGGGGCGCCTCCTTCTTCCGCGGCGCGCAGGTGCAGGAGGGGGCGCGCGCACCCGAGCCGGACGACGTGCGGAACCCCGCTGCGTTGGGCTTCTCCGTGAAGGCCCCGGCGCTCGCGCGCGCAGAGGGCACGCAGCTGCGGTTGCAGCTGCCCGCGGACATGGACCCCGCGGCGCCATTCCGGATGAGTGAGCGCAAGCACGCGCTCGTGCTGCGCACCCCGTCCGTCTTCAGCTGGAGGGGCACCGTGCGGCTGCCCGGCGGACGGGTGGAGCGGGTGCCGGAGCCCAGGCGCATCGAGGGCAAGTGCCTCGCCTACACGAGGGAACTGGAGTCGCTGCCGGACGGCGTCCGGTTCCGCCACGAGCTGGCCTTCCGCTGCGAGCGCATTCCGGCGGCCGAGTACGCGGACGCGCTGAAGCTGGCGCTGGAGGTGAAGCGGGCCATGGACGAGGAGGTGGTGCTGGACGCCGCCCCGCCCGTCCCCGCGCGCGTCCGGTCCCCGCGGCGCGCGGACAAGGGGGAGTAGCCGGCATCATTGAGAGTCTCGACCGCGATCGCGAAGGAGGTCGCTTCGTTGCAGCCGAACTATCGAAAACTTCGCGCACGCTTGAAGTCCACCAAAGTCCTAGTTCCCACAAAGGGACAGGACTTGCTCGTCTTTGCACAGGACTACTCGTTTGACTCGCCCACCGCCGCGGCAACGGCGGTCACTGCATCCAGCGTTAACGGGCGTGACAAGTGGACCGTTGAGGGAACAGGGCAGTCGTACAAGGAGTGGGAGGCTGTTCGGTTGAGCAAAATCAACGCATAAAGCGGCGCCCGCTTGCGTGAAGGTCTGAACGCTGGTTCATTCCTTCCCGCCCATGCCCTACCGCCGCACCGAGCGGACCGAGAAGGTCCGGCTGGAGGACCGCGCCGCCATCCTCGCGGCCGCGCGCGCGCTGGTGGAGGGCGGGGGTTACGTCGCGGCGTCCATGTCCGCCATTGCCGCGCAGGCGGGGCTGGCCACCGGGACGCTGTACAGGCACTTCCCGTCCCGGGCGGGGCTCTTCGCGGAGCTGTTCCGGCAGGTGGCCGCCCAGGAGGTGGCCGCCACCGCCCGTGCCGCCGTGGGGCCCACCGCAGCACAGCGGCTCTCCCGGGCCGTCCGCACGTTCGCCGAGCGCGCCCTCCGAAGGCGCCGCCTCGCCTACGCGCTGCTGGCGGAGCCATTGGACCCGGCCATCGAGGCGGAGCGCCTGGCCTTCCGTGCCGCCTACCGGGAGCTGTTCACCGGCATCGTCCGGGACGGCGTCCGGTCCGGCGAGTGGCCGCGGCAGGACGCCGCGCTCGCCGGCGCGGCGCTGGTCGGCGCTGTGGGCGAGGCCCTGGTGGGGCCCCTCTCCCCGTCCGGCCGCCCCTCGGACGCGCGGCGGCTGTTGCCCTCGCTCGTCCGCTTCGCCGTCCGTTCCGTCTCCGCCGTTCCCCCCAGAGGAGTGAAGCCATGAGCCCCCCCGCCGCGCTGCCCCCTGCCCACCGCACCCACGAGGTGAAGAACCAGCCACCCCACCTCCCAGCGCATGACGCCTTCTCGGGCAACCGCCCGCTCGTGGAGGCGCTCGAGCGCGAGGGGGCCGGGTGGGCGAAGGAGAAGTGCTCGAGACTGGGGCTCATTGCCGGC
>VGRA01000511.1 GCA_016875515.1 Deltaproteobacteria bacterium
GCCCAGCGGGATGTCGGCCAGCCCGGCCGCTGCCGCCTCGAGCAGCACCCGGTGCACCTTGCTCTCCACGTTGTGGCACATGGCCACCAGGGGCGGCAGCGCGGGGGAGGCGCGGCGGCAGAGCGCGTAGGCCAGCGCGCTGGGCTCGTGCAGCACCACCGCGTCGAAGTCCGCGCGCCGCTGCGCCACCCGGGCCGCGAGCGCCGGGGGGAAGCCCAGCACCGCCCACCGCCCGGACCGCTCCACCGCGGGGAAGTCGTGCGCCCACCAGCACTCCACCGCGTGGCCGCGCGCGCGCAGCGCCTCCGCCACGCGGTGGGTCCACTTGCCCATGCCGGAATGGCGGTTGTCGCGGATGAAGGAGGCGAGCAGCAGGCGCATGGCGCTCACCCCCGCTTGCGGGCCACCACGAACGGGTGGGCCGCGAGCCACTTGAGGGGCCCGGCCCGGTCCAGTGCGCGGAGGCGCAGCGGCGCGCGCCGGGGGACGGGCAGGTAGTGGCCCTCGCCGTGGACCGCCTCCACGGCGAACCCGGCCAGGCGGATCCACGCGAGGACCCCCGGGAGGGTGAGCGGGTGGTTGATGGGCTGGCCGCCCTCCGTCCACGGGCGCCCGGTCAGCTCCCGCCAGGTCCGGTGGAGCCCCTGCAGCCCCAGGTAGTTGGGGAAGGTGACGCAGAGCAGGCCCCCGGGGCGGAGCACCCGGTGCAGCTCCGCGAGCGCGCGCCGCGGCGTGGGGACGTGCTCCAGCGTCTCGAAGGAGAAGGCCGCATCCAGCGAGCCGTCCGCGAGCGTCAGCCCCATCAGGTCCTCGCGCTGGAACGTCACCCGCCGGAGCCCGCGCCGGGCCGCGAAGGCCCTCCCCTTCTCCACCGCCGTCTCGGAGAAGTCCGCGGCGAGGATGGCGGCCGGGCGCAGGTGCTCGGGCAGGCCGTCCAGCCACGCCGCGAAGCCGCCCCGCCCGCAGCCGATCTCCAGCACGCGCAGCCCCGCCACGTCCGGCAGGTGCGCCCGGGCCAGGAGGTGCCAGGGGGCGTCCGCCTCCTCGTCCACCTCGTGCTGGCCATGCCACGCGTCGTATGCTTGCCGTGCCTCGTCCAGGGGAGTTCCCATGCCGGGCGGGCACACTAGTCCAGCCACCCCGCGCGCGCCCGGTGTACGAAGCGGCACCCGGCCCCCTTGCCCGCCCAGCGCCCCATGCCGCCCTCCCGCCCCAGCCTGCTGCTCGCCTGCCCCGCGCCGCTGGACCCGCGGCTCGGCGTGGCGCAGATGGCCCTGCACCTCGCCCCCGCGCTGGAGCGCTGCGGGTGGCGGGTTGACCTGGTGTCGCTGTCGCCGGGCCGCAGCCGGACGCTGGCCCAGCTCCGGCATGCCGCGCAGGAGGCCTACGCAGGCTGCCGCGCCGACGTGTTCGAGTGCCCGGCCCTGCTGGCCGCCGCACTGCCCCGGGGCGGCGCGCTCGTCTCCTGCAGGAATGTCCAACCGGACCTGCTGTACCTGAAGAGCGAACTCCGGGTCGGCCCGGCGCGGCGCTGGGTGGCCGGGGGGTGGACCGCCGCCCAGTACGTGGCAGGGCTCCAGCGGGCGGACGCGGTCGCCGCGCTCGGCGCGCTCGAGGCGGCCTGGCTCACCGGCCGCGCCCCGTGGCTGGCCGGCCGCCTCCACGCCTACGTGAACGCGCCCGGGGACGCGGACCGCGGGACGCTGGCGGACGTGGCCGCGCGACGGACGCCCCTCCCGGCACACCGGCTGCTGTGGCTGGGGCGCTGGGTGACGCACAAGGGCACCGGCGCGGCACTCGGGTTCCTGGAGCGCCGCCTCTCGGACCACCCGGAAGAGCGCGCCACGCTCGCCGGCACCGGGCGACCCGTGCCGCTCCCGGACGCGCTGCGGGGGCGTGTGGACGTGGTGGAGTCGTTTCCCCGGGATGACCTGCCGCGGCTGCTCGCGGCCCACGACGTGGGGCTGTTCACGAGCGAGGCGGAGGGCTGGGGGCTGTCCGTTTCCGAGATGCTGGAGGCGGGCATGACCGTGTACGCCACCTGGGCGGGGGGCGTGCCAGACCTTCAGCCCAGCTTCCCGGTGACGTTGAAGCCCTTCCCCCCGCCCGGCGCGGGGCCGCTCGCCGCCCCGTTCCCGGGGCTCGCGCCGGGCTACCTCGCGCGCTTCTGCTGGGAGGACATCGCGCGGGGGTATGGCGCCTTCCTGTTGCAGCGGCTGGAGGCGCAGCGCGGATGAGGCCGTTGCACGCCTTCGTCAGCCATCCCTCCAGCTTCCTCACGGACCACCGGCCGCACGGGGACGGGCTCGCCGCGTGGGAGCTGCTGCGCCGGCTCGCAGCGCGCGGCCACCGCTTCGACGTGGCGGTGGAGCACGCGGACGTGCACGCCCCGGTCGCCGGCGTCACCCTCCACCCGCTCCCGCCCCGCGCGCCCTTCTCCATCCTGCAGCCGCTCGAGCAGGTGGTCCGCATCGCGGGGTTGCTGGGGACGCTCGAGCGCCGCGGCCAGCGGTTCGACCTCGTGCACCAGCTGAACCCCGTCCACGCCGGGCTCAGCGCCGCGGCCGGGCTGCGTCACCCCCTGGTGCTCGGCCCCTACGTGGCAGCGTGGCCGTCCCCGCCTCCGCCCGCGCCGCGCGGCCCCCGCGCCCATGTCCATGCAGCGGCCGGGCGGACCCTGGTCTGGCTGGAGCGGCTGCAGCAGCGGCGCGCAGCGCGGCTCGTGCTCTCCAGCGAGGCGGCGCGCGCCCAGCTCGTGCCCGGGGTGGACCCCGCGCGGTGCCGGGTGGTGCCCTACGGCGTGGACACGGCGCTGTTCCACCCCGCGCCGGCGCTCGCGTCCGCACCGGCCGTGCTCGCCGTGGGCCACCTCGAGGAGCGCAAGGGGGTCCGCGTCCTGCTCGAGGCCTTCGAGGCCGTGGCGGCGCAGGTGCCGGGCGCGGCCCTCACCTTCGCCGGGGACGGGGCGCTGCGGCCGGAGCTGGAGGCACGCG
>VGRA01000512.1 GCA_016875515.1 Deltaproteobacteria bacterium
CCCTGGACGCGCTCTACGAGCGGTTCGGCGTGAAGGGGCTGCCCACCGTGGCCTTCGTAGGCGGAGACGGCGTGCTGCGACCGCAGCCGCGCGTGACGGGCTTCCTGGCGGCGGCCGCGTTCCTGCCCCTAATGAAGCAGGTGCAGTAGGCGGTGAAGGCCCCGCGTCAGAACAGCCGGATGCCCAGCCCCACCCGGGCGCTGTAGCCCACGCGCGGGGCGGCCACGCCCAGCTGCGCGCGAAGCAGGTCCACGCCCACTTCGCCCGCGACCATGACGGAGAAGTCCTCGGACAGGTGGTACTCCAGCCCGCCGCCCACCAGGGGCTTCACCCGGTAGCCGCCCCACGGCTGCGTGCCCACGTCCACCGGCACCTCCGCCTGCGCGAACACCCGGAGCGTGTCGTGGATGCGGTACCCGGCCAGGGCCCCCGGGTTGCCGTGCACGAACGGGCCGCGGAAGTTGCGCGAGTCCACGTACTCGGTGCCCGAATTCCAGCCGCCGCCCACCGCCAGGCGCAGCGCCACGTCGAACTTCCCGCGGGAGTACAGCGGCAGCCGCAGCGCAACCTCGCCCGTGATGGAAACCACCAGGTAGTCGAACCGGGCCCGCGCCTCCAGCTCCGCGCCGCCGAAGCCCTGGCGGTAGCCCGCCCCCACCTCCGGCGCCCCCACGTAGACGTAGAGCGACGACGAGCCCTGCGGCATCACCGGCGGCATGAGCACGCCGCCGAAGGACTCCACCCGGCCGGGAAGTGTCAGCGACGGCGGCGCAGACACAGGGGCAGCGGCCTCCTCGGCCAGGGCCGGGAGGGCGGTCAGCATCAGCAGGGGAAGCAGGGGGGCGTTTCGCATGGCGTCCCCACGGTACGGCCCGGCCGGGCGAGCGCGAATTTCCCGCCCCCGGGGTGGATTTCTTGCCGGCCGCGGCGACAGGCGTACACAGCCCTGTAGCCCACCCGCCGTCCCGGGGAGTCCAGATGAACCCGACTGCCGACCGCCGCCAGCACCGCCGCCTCCCGCTCACCCAGGCGCGCCGCCGCTACCTGCGCACGTCCCTGGACGTGGACTGGTTCGTGGACGTGGGCGGCCTCACCACCATGGGGCGCGGCATCGAGCTGACCCCGCGCAGCGCGGTGGTGCCCGGGCTGCTCCACAACGTCCCGCTCGGCGCGCAGGTGGTGCTGCACGTGGCGCTCCCAGCCCGCGCGCGGCTGTTCCGGGCCAGGGGCCACGTCATGCGCCGCATGGGGCGCGGGCTGCTCATCCGCTTCGAGGAGGTGCTCCAGGAGGATCTGGTCCTGCTCGGCGAGGCGCTCGTGGCGGAGCAGGGGCCCGGCGCGCTGCCGTCCCTGGAGCGGAAGTTCCGCCGGCTGACGGAGCTTCACCCCCGCCACTTCCGGGGACACTGAGGCCATGGCCGCGGCCCCCTCCCGGATGCTCACCTCCCTGCGCAGCCTGCCCGCGTCCGGCAGCGGCGTGGCCCGCGGCGGCCACGCGGCGGTGCTCGTGGTGGACGCGGACGCCGCGCGGCGCTCGGTGCTGGAGGCACGGCTGCGCGGCTCCGGCTACGAGCCGCTCGGCGTGGGCACCGCGGAGGAGGCGCGCGAGGCGCTGCTGCACCGCGAGCCGCTCCCGGTGGCCGCCGTGGTGGACGAGCAACTCCCAGACGGGGACGGGCTCACCTTGTGCGCCTATACCCGCGCAGAGGCCCGCACCGCCGCGCTGCCGCTGGTGCTGGTGTCCGGCGCAGTGGACCCCTCGCTCCCCGCGCGCGCGCACGCCGCCGGCGCGGACGAGGTGCTCTTCCGGCCGCTGTACGCCGCGGACCTGGTCACGTGGGTGGAGCTGCTCGCCGGGCGCTCTCCGGCGGACGGCACGGTGACGCTCCAGGCCCAGGCGCTCCCCGTCCAGCGCGTGTTGCGCGCGCTGCTGTGCGGGCGCCGCCCCTGCCGGCTGGTGCTCGGGGACGACGGGGGCGAGGTGCACGTGGTGGACGGTGCGGCGCGCGCGGCCCGCTTCGGCACCACCACCGGCGAGCGGGCCCTGCAGCAGGTGGCCCTGTTCTCCACCGGCAGCTACCACCTGTCCTTCGGCCCCACCTCCGCGGACGACTTCGCCGTGGACGTGCGCGCGTGGGCGGCGGACTACGAGCCCGGGCTGCGGCGCTGGGAGCGGCTGCTGCCGCGCAGCGTGCCGCTGGATGCCGTGCTGGTGCAGGGGCCTGGAGTCACCGCCGCCCCCGCCGAGGCCGCGCCGCTGCTGCGGCTGTTCGACGGGCACCGCACCGTCCGCGAGTGCCTCGTCGCCTCGCCCGAGGGCGAGGTGGAGGGGCTGGAGGCGGTGACGCTGCTGTACGTGCATGGGGCGCTCACCCGCCCGGTTCCGCCGCGCCCGCAGCAAACGTGACAGCCCGCGCGCCCGGGGCTACAACCTGTACGCCTGTTCCGTTCCTCCCCCTCCCGGAGCCCGTCACCCCGTGCGCATCCTCGGCATAGATCCCGGCACCCGCTTCACCGGCTTCGGCGTGGTGGAGCAGGTGCGCGGCCGGCTCGTCCACGTGGCGCACGGCGTGGTGCGCGCGGACGCTGGGCTGCCGCTGCAGAAGCGGCTGCACGCCATGCACGCCACGCTGGGGCGCGAGCTGATCCGCCACCGCCCGCAGGCCGTGGCCGTGGAGGGGCTCTTCAGCCACCGCAACGCCCGCAGTGCGCTGGTGCTCGGCCACGCGCGCGGGGTGGCGCTGCTGGCCGCCGCGGAGCGCGGGTTGGACGTTTTTGAATATGCCCCGGCGCGCGTGAAGAAGGCCGTGGGGGCTGGGGGCGCGGACGGCAAGGACGCGGTGGCCTTCATGGTGAAGGCGCTGCTGCAACTGGACGTGGAGGTGCGCGCGGACGCCACGGACGCGCTCGCCGTGGCCATCTGCCACCTCAACCACGCCTCCTTGCCGGTCCCCCACGCGGCGGCGCCCCGCCGCTCCGGGCGCGCCCAGGCC
>VGRA01000513.1 GCA_016875515.1 Deltaproteobacteria bacterium
GGACGGCGAGGTGTGCCGAGGCGGGGCGTGCACCTCCATCTCCTGCCTGGACGTGACGTGTGACAGCGGGCGGTGCGTGGACGGGGCCTGCACCGACTGCCCGGTGGGGCTGTACCCGGTGGGCGGCTCCTGCGTGCCCCAGGCGCCGCTGGGGGTGGCGTGCGGCTCGGACGCCGCGTGCCAGTCCGGCCTCTGCGTGGACGGGGCCTGCTGCGAGTCCCGGTGCGACGGGGCGTGCCAGCAGTGCAACGACAAGGGGATCTGCGCGCCGCTGGAGGACAAGGCGGAGGACCCGGTATGCGGGGCGGCTCGCTGCGGCCCGGGCGGGACGTGCGCGCAGGGGTGCGGCGTGGACGCCGACTGCATCAGCGGCGCCACCTGCGTGGGCGGGACGTGCAAGGCGGACTTCCCGGCCGGGACCGGGTGCACCACCGGCGCGGTCTGCGCGTCCGGCTTCTGCGCAGGCGGGGTTTGCTGTGATGGCGCCTGCGGCGGGGCGTGTGACCGGTGTGATCTGCCCGGCAAGGTGGGCCAGTGCAGCCCCGCCCCGGCCGGTTCCGCCGGCGTCCCCTCCTGCGGCGCCTCCGTCTGCCGTGGCGAGGGGGGGGGCTGCCCCACCACCTGCGCCGCCCTGGCGGACTGCGCGGCGGGGGCGGAGTGCACGGCGGGCCGCTGCGTCCTCCGGCTGCCGGCGGGGACCGCGTGCACGGAGGCCTCGGAGTGCGAGACGGGGCGGTGCGTGGACGGGGTGTGCTGCGCCACGGCCTGCGCCGGCACCTGCGAGGCGTGTGATCTTCCCGGCAAGGCGGGCACCTGCTCGCCGGTGGCAGACGGCACGGTTGACGGGGCATGCGGCGCGGGACTGTGTGGCGCGGACGGCGGGTGCGAGAGCAGCTGCGCCAGCGCCGGGGACTGCTACCCGGGGGGGACTTGCAGCCCATCCGGCACCTGCCAGGCCTCGCTGCCGCCGGGGTCCGCCTGCCTGTCCGGGGCGGTGTGCGCCTCGGGCTTCTGTGCGGACGGGGTGTGCTGTGACGGCGCCTGCGCCGGCCCCTGCGACAGCTGCAAGCAGACCGGGGCGCAGGGGCGCTGCCTCGCCGTCCCCGTGGGGACGGCGGGCCGCTGTGGCGCATACACGTGCGGCGGTGGGGCGGACTGCCCCCTCAACTGCACCGCCTCCCTGGGGTGCACCCCGGGCTTTGAGTGCGTGGCGGGGCTGTGCGCCGCGCTGAAGCAGGACGGCGTGGTCTGCCAGCAGGACGCCGAGTGCCGCTCCGGCCACTGCGTGGACGGGGTGTGCTGCGCCACGGCCTGCGACGGCGCCTGCCAGGCGTGTGACGTGACGGGGCTCGCGGGCAGCTGCCTGAACGTGCCGGTGAACCGGGACCCGGAGGGCGAGTGCGCGGGGACCTGGTGCAGCGGCAACGGCTCCTGTCTCTCGGGCTGCTCCGCGGACAGCCAGTGCAAGCCCGGCAGCACCTGCGTGGCGGGCAGCTGCACGGCGCCTACGGGCTACCGGCATCCGGGGGAGGCTTGCAGCACCGCCTCGGAGTGCACGGGGGGCTTCTGCGTGGACGGCGTCTGCTGCGAGAGATCCTGTTCCGGGAAGTGCGAGGCCTGCAACCTCCCGGGCAGCGAGGGGCTGTGCGCCCCGGTGCCGAGGGGGAGCGATCCCGGCGGGGACTGCGGCGCCGGCAGTTGCAACGGGCAATCGGCTTGCCTGGGTGGGTGCTCGAGCGCGGCAGAGTGCAAGCCGGGGAGCGCGTGCGTGGGCGGGACGTGCCAGCCCAAGCCGGTGGGCGCCGGGTGCGGCACGGCGGGGGAGTGCCAGTCCGGGTACTGCGTGGACGGGGTGTGCTGCAGCGGCCCGTGCAACGGGGCGTGCGAGACCTGCCGGCTCTCGGCCAATGCCGCGGGCGCCTGCCAGCCCATTGCCTCCGGGGAGGATCCCGCCGGGGAGTGCGGCACGAACTTCTGCACCGGGGCAGGGGGCTGCAGCAGCGGGTGCCTGGTGGACTCGGAGTGCAAGCCCGGGAGCCAGTGTGATCTCACGCA
The DNA here is from genome assembly GCA_016875515.1 of Deltaproteobacteria bacterium. Classification (GTDB taxonomy): domain Bacteria; phylum Myxococcota; class Myxococcia; order Myxococcales; family Myxococcaceae; genus VGRA01. The sequence continues at coordinate 2,056 of VGRA01000513.1, forward strand.
GCAGTGCGCCCCGAAGGCGAACGGCTTTGCCTGCCTCGGCGCGGCAGAGTGTGCCTCCGGCCACTGCGTGGACGGCACCTGCTGCGACGCGGAGTGCGACGGCACCTGCCAGGCGTGCAACCTGGTGGGGAGCATGGGGCGGTGCGCCAACATCCCGCTCAACGCGGATCCCGCCAGCGAGTGCGGCGGCTACCGCTGCAACGGGCTCGGCGGCTGCACCGGCGCCTGCACCGGCCCCTCGGACTGCAACCCCAGCGCCACGTGCCTGCAGGGGGCGTGCACGGACCCGGCAGGGAGCCAGCTCAACGGGACGGCCTGCACGGGGGACCGGGACTGCAGCTCCGGCCACTGCGTGGACGGGCTGTGCTGCAACGGCCCCTGCGGCGGGGCGTGCGAGTCCTGCACCGTGCCGGGGAGCCCGGGCATCTGCGCGCCGGTCCTGGCCGGCACGGACCCGGACAACGAGTGCGGCGGCGGCTACTGCAGCGGGGGGCGGGCGTGCATGCCTGGGTGCGCGGGGACGTCGGACTGCAAGCCGGGGAGCAGCTGCACCGGGGGCGTCTGCTCGCTGCCGGCCACCGAGCGCGTCAACGGCAGCGCGTGCACCTCGGACTCCCAGTGCGCCTCGGATGCGTGCGTGGACGGCGTCTGCTGTGACGCGGACTGCGTGGGGCCCTGCCGCTCCTGCAACCGGCCCGGGATGGTGGGCCAGTGCGCCCCGGCCCAGGACGGGACGGATCCGGCTGGCGAGTGCGGCGGGGCCTACTGCGGCGAGTCCGGGGGGTGCGATCCGGGGTGTGTCTCGCAGTCGGACTGCAAGCCCGGAAGCACCTGCGCCGGGGGCACCTGCGTGGCGGGGCCACCCGGCGGCTTCCCGGTGGGGACCGCCTGCAACGCCGGTGCGGACTGCGGCTCCGGCCACTGCGTGGACGGCGTCT
>VGRA01000514.1 GCA_016875515.1 Deltaproteobacteria bacterium
ACATCTACGACTCGGCCGGCGACGACGCCCCCAACACCACCAACTTCGTGGTGAGCGGCTGGCAGCAGACCGGCAGCGGTTCCTGGGCGAACGCCGCGTCCACCGTGGGCCGCAACGCCAGCGGGACCGGCTCGGCCGCCGTGTCGCTCGCCTTCGTGGCAGCGCTCAAGGCCAACGCGGGGCAGCGCCTGAAGATGTGCTTCGCCCGTCAGAACGGAACGGAGACCGAGTGCCGCTCATCCGCAGATGGCACCATGGGGCTCGTCAGCGAGGGCTCCGGCAACCCCAAGCTCACGCTCTACGCGGGCGGCCCGTTGACCTACACCTTCGGGCGGTTGGCGGGGCTGGCCGGAAGCATGGACGGGTATGCAGGTCCGTTCCTGGCACCTGGGTACTGCATCCCCAGAATCCCCGGAAACGTTGGCGATTTCGGCAACGATCCCAACCACCCCGTCTGCGAACGGACCGACCTGTCCGTCAACGCAAGCTACAACGGTGTCTGGCACTGCGGGGGATGGGGCATGAGTTACAACCCACAGTTCACCGACGGTTCAGAGCTTAAAGGTGGCACGGCCATTGGCGCTGTCGCCTCCCCCAACCCGAATCTCAACACCTACGGCTTCCGCCTCTACGTCCAGTAACCCACGCGGCCTGCTGGCAGCCTCGCGGGACCGTCACCTCCTCCCGCCGCGGACCACCGCCGTCCCCAGCGCAATGGCGCCGGCGGCCACGGCGGCGGCGAGCAGCACCAGCGTCCAGAGGACCTGCAGCATGGCCATCATCTCGCTCAAGTCGAACCCGAGCAGCGCGTACAGGCCCGTGGTCAGGAGCGACGCCCCCGCCGTCATGGCCAGCACCAGGTCCGAGCTTCGGCGCCCCACCCACCCCAGCAGCAGGAACCGCAGGAACGGCGAGCACACGAACAGCGCGTCGGCTTCTTGCCTCGCCAAGACGCTCCTGCGCGCCGACACCTCGAGGGAGGCGATGCTGGCCGCCACGCCCATCAGCGAGAGGCCCGCCTGGGTCAGCGCGTGGGACGTCCTGCGGCGCCCGGGCACAGGCGCCTCGGACGGCGCGGCGGGCCCGGCAGCGGGCGCCTCCGCTTCCAATCCAAGGTGGAAGTCCGCCCCGCAGTGGACGCAGGTGCCGGCCACGCCGCGGGCCCCCGGCGTCGGGCGCTCGCACATGGGACAGGGCACCTCGCCCGCTGCCTGCGCCTCTCACCTTCCCTGCGCGCAGGCCCGCGCCTTCTCCAGCATCCGCCGGAGCGGCGGCTCGTCCGCGGCGGCGAGCGCCTCGTCCCAGGTCAGCCACCGCGCGCCGAAGCTCTCGGCCGGGTGGTGCGCGAGCGCCTCCGGGTTCTCCGCCACCACGAGGTAGCGCACGTCCAGGTGCTGGTGCCCCGGCTCGTCCTTTCGGGCGGGGATGTCGTGGACGTCCACGTCCAGCGGCCGCGGCGCGGTGGGGTGCAGCACCACGCGGCAGCCCGTCTCCTCCGCGGCCTCGCGCAGCGCCGTGCGAGACATGTCTCCGCCGTCTGCCACGTCCGCGTGCCCACCGGGCTGCAGCCACCGCTTTAGCTTGGCGTGGTGGACCAGGCACGTCCGCGCCCCGTCCGGCGTCACCACCACCGCGCTGCCGGTGAAGTGGGCCCCTCCCTGGTGGCGCGAGAAGGGCTCGGCGAGCGCCGCGGCTGCGTCCCGCATCCGCGCCAGGTCCGCGGTCTCCTTGTCGTCCGTCACGACGTGGGCTCCGAGCAGGGCCCTCAATCCCAAGGTGTCCATGAAGGACGCAAGGTTGACACGTCCCGATGGGGCCCGTCTTCGCCGATGGCAGCGCCCATCCCGCGCACAGCCGGCGAGTCCTTCTCGCGTAGGAATGAACGGGGAGGTCGCGTCGCTGGGGTCGCCCGGCCCTTCAGCCATGCGGAGGGCGCCTCCCACCACGCCGCAGGCGAGCCGCGCCATTGTGCCCCCGCCGCCTCCCCTCCCCTCCCCGGCGGAGGGACGGCACATGCGGGCAGGCGTTGCCACCCACCCCCACGGGTTGCGGCACCGCTGCGCTCGCCTGGCCCCCCGGTCGCCTCGCCTCCCGGGCACCGGAACCGCGCAGGCGAGCACGGGTTGCGACGAACCCCAACGGGTTGTGGCTGCTGCAACGCCCGGCACCACCACCTGCCTGGCCTGGTAGCAACTTCGTTCCAAGTCCCTGGTGGCAACCCCGGCCCGCTGCCTCGTCCCGGGCGACTTCACCTGCGGCGGGGACCTGCCCGTCAGGGGCGGACGCACAGTCCGCGTGCTCGGGCCTCCTCCCGCCAGGGCCTCACCCTCTTGGGTGGCCGGTGGACCGGGGCCCGGGGACCGGCGCAGTTCCCGGGCGAGGCATCGCTTCCCCTGGCACGTGCTTGTCCCCGGCAGGTCCGGCTCCGGAGGCAGCATGGGCGTTGCCTACCGGCAGGGGGCGCGCGGGGCTGCCTGGGTTCTAGGAGTGTGGGCGGATGGAAGGGCGTGGCGGCGCCCCCCAACGTGGACCCCTGCCCGCTCTGCTATGTCCTCTTCCCATGGCCCGCATCCTCGTCATCGACGACAACGACACGCTGCGCGAAGGGGTGGCCGTCACGCTGCGGAAGATGGGGCACGCCCCGCTCGCGTTCCGCTCTCCCGTGGAAGCGGTGGCCGCGTTCCAGAAGGCCGGGGCGGACCTGGTGCTGACGGACCTGAAGATGGAGGGGCTGGACGGGCTGGGCGTCACAAAGGCCGTGCGCGCCCACGACGAGCAGGCCGTCATCATGGTGATGACCGCGTTTGCCAGCATCGACACCGCGGTGCAGGCGATGCAGCTGGGCGCATGGGACTTCATCCCCAAGCCCTTCACCCCGGAGGTGCTCCGCACCAAGGTGGAGAAGGCCCTGGAGCTGGCCGCCACGCGCCGCACGGTGCAGAAGCTGACCGCGCACAACGAGGCGCTGCAGGGAGACGCCGCCGC
>VGRA01000515.1 GCA_016875515.1 Deltaproteobacteria bacterium
CACTGCGCGTGCAGCACGTCCTGCCCTGCCACGTCCCCGAGCAGCTCGAGCTCCTCGGAAAAGAGCGTGTCCCCGCCCGCGCGGAAGAACGCCGCCTGGTCCCCCTTGTACGCGTTGAGGCTGCGCGTGGCCGCGTCCCAGCTCCGCCGCGTCAATGCCAGCTGATCGTTGTTCATTCTTGCAAGCCCAACTCACGCCCCAACCACGGAAACATCCCCGAAACTCCCGGCAGGGCGCGCTGCAGCGCGGCCAGCACGGGCGGAAGCGCGGCCGTCCGCAGCAGCCGCGCGGCGTGGCGCAGCGCCGCCTCCACCTGCGCCTCGTCCAGTTCCACGTCCAGGTCCGAGGACTCCCCCAGCGCCGCGTCGCACAGCAGCACCGTGAGCGCGTTCTCCGGCGCCGCTCGGCAGAGAGCACCGGCCAGGTCCCTCGCACGGCGCGCCTCCCCGGCGGCGAGCAGGGCCAGCGCGAGCCGTCTGCCGGGCTCGCCGGAGGGCGGTGTCCCCGCCAGGAGCGACAGCTGTTCCACCGCGAGCGCGGGCTCCCGGGACAGCAGCGCCCACTCCGCCACCGCCGCGCGCAGCCCCTCCCCTGCGGGGCGCCCCGCCCGCTCCCGGAGGAGAACCCGCACCGCCGCAGCGCCACCCATCCCCGCGAGACTCACCGCCGCGAGGCACGCCTCCGGGTCATCCGGTTGCAGCTCCAGCGCCTCCGCCAGGTGACGCCGCGCCGCGGCCACCTCCCCGCCCGCGAGCGCCACCCGCACCAGCCCCATCCGGGGCCGGACGCCGGACAGCTGCACATTGCTCTCCGGGCCTGACGCTGACAGCGCCGCCCCGAACGCCGCCACCGCCTCGTCCAGCTGCCCGAGCCGCTCGAGCAACTCCCCGCGGCGGTGGCACACCGATGCGGGCGGGGCACCCTGCGGCCCCAGCAGCCGGTCCAGCGCGGCAAGCGCCTCCGCCGGCGACCCCGGGTGCAGTCCGTCTGCCACCATCACCAGCAGTTCCCCGTGGAAGTGGGGACGCAGCCGACCCGGGGCGCGCGCCACCGCGGCCTGCGCCGCCGCTGCGGCCCGGCCCCAGAGGGCCGCGTCGTCCCAGAAGCGCGCCTGCTCCAGCCGTTTGAAGTGCAGGTAGAGGTCATCCGGGTCTACCTCCAGCGCCCGGTCCAGGATGGCCACGTCCCGCGCCTTCTTCTCGCGCGAGGCGGCGTGGGCACGCGCATACCCCAGGTGCTCCACCGGGGAATGCAGGGCCACCATCCGCTGCCCCGTGTGGGCCAGCCGCGCCCGCACGGACTCGGTGACGTCCTCGTGGATGGGGTAGCGGAAGCGCACGCTGTCGTGCCGGCGGAAGAGGCGCAGCAGGTGGGCCTCGTGCACCTGCCCGCCCAGGCGCGCGTTGCGCATCCGCACCGTGGCCGCCCCCACGTCCTGGCGGCCCAGCAGCCCGCGCACCTCGCCCACGAACGCTGGCGAGACGTGCTCATCCGGGTCCAGCACCAGCACCCAGTCGCAGCGGGCCGCCTCGAGCCCGGGGTTGCGTGCCGCGGAGAAGTCGCCCGTCCAGGGCCGGTGCAGCACGCGCGCCCCGGCCGCCTCCAGCAGCGCCACCGTGCCGTCCGTGGAGCCGGTGTCCACCGCCACCAGCTCGTCCCACAGCCCGTCCACGTACTGCAGGAAGCGCGGCAGCATGGCCGCTTCGTCCTTCACGGCGAGGCAGAGCGTCAGGGACATGGGGAGCACCACCTCACCACCTGCCCGGGAGGCCGTCCAACTCCGGGCGCAGCCGTGCTAGGACCGAATGCAACACCATGAGTCGCATCTACCGAAGCCTCCCCCCCAAAGGTACCAAGCTGGGCATCGCCTTCTCCGGCGGGCTCGATACCCGCTGCGCCGTCGCCTGGCTCGCCCGGCAGGGGCTGGAGGTCCACGCCTACACGGCGGACCTGGCCCAGCCGGACGAGGCCAACCCCGCGGACATCCCGCCCATTGCGCTGACGCACGGGGCGGCGGCCGCCCGACTGCTGGACTGCCGGGAGGCCATGGTGCGCGAGGGGCTGGTGGCCATCCAGGCGGGCGCCTTCCACCTGTCCTCGGGCGGCAAGAAGTACTTCAACACCACGCCGCTGGGGCGCGCCGTCACCACCACCGCCATCATCCGCGCCATGCGCGAGGACGGCGTCAACGTCTTCGGGGACGGCTCCACCCACAAGGGCAACGACATCCAGCGCTTCTACCGGTACGGCATCCTCACCAACCCGGAGCTGCGCATCTACAAGCCGTGGCTGGACAACGCCTTCGTCTCCGCCTTCGGCGGCCGCAAGGAGATGAGCGAGTACCTGGGCAGCATTGGCCTGCCGCACAAGTCCAGCGTGGAGAAGGCCTACTCCACGGACGCCAACGTGCTGGGGGCCACGCACGAGGCGAAGGACTTGGAGTACCTGGACAAGGCCATGACCATCGTCCAGCCCATCATGGGCGTGGCCCACTGGCGCAAGGACGTGGTCATCGAGCCGGAGACGGTCACCGTGGCGTTCGAGCGCGGCCTGCCTGTGTCCATCAATGGCAAGCGCTGCGCCTCCCCCTACGAGCTGTTCGTGGAGGCCAACCGGGTGGGCGGCCGCCACGGGCTGGGGATGAGCGACCAGATTGAAAACCGCGTCATCGACGCCAAGAGCCGCGGCATCTACGAGGCCCCCGGCATGGCGCTGCTGCACCTTGTGTACGAGCGGCTGCTCTCCGCCATCCACAACGAGAACACGCTGGACGCCTACTTCACGCTGGGGCGGCGGCTGGGGAGGCTCCTGTACGAGGGCAAGTGGTTCGACCCCGAGGCCATGATGCTCAAGGACGCGCTCACCCGCTGGGTGGCCCCCGCCGTCACCGGCGAGGTGACGTTCGAGCTGCGCCGCGGGGACGACTACACCCTGCTGTCCACGAAGGCCGAGTACATGGCGTACGATCCCCACAAGCTCTC
>VGRA01000516.1 GCA_016875515.1 Deltaproteobacteria bacterium
CCCGTGCGTGACTTCATGGAAACGCTGGACGCCCTGGAATTCGCCGAACTGACGGCCGCCATGAAACGGGTGGCGCGCGAGGGGCTCGCCGCTGCCAGACACCTCCGAGGAGAGGTGTACGAGGTCAGGGCAAGAGGCCAAACACGACAGTTCAGGGTCCTCTTTGCGCAGGAAGGTCAGGCCAGCCAAGTAATTCTCTCCCTGACGGCGTTCATCAAGAAGACGCAGCGGACTCCACTCCGAGAGCTGGAACTGGCGGAGCAGCGGCTCTCGGACTGGCGTGCCCGGTCTCGACCGAGACTTCACTGAGCAACGGTCTGTCCAGACGAAGCTGGATGGCCATAGCGTTGAAGCCATATCTTTGGACGAAGTGAGGAACGCATGCCGAAAGATTTCCTGGACGAACTCATTGCCGAGCGGACCCGCAAGAACCCTGAATTCCCGCGCCTGGTGCGGGAGGCGGAGATCCGCCACAAGGCCGCCCGCAAACTCACGGCGCAACGCGAGAGGGCAGGCCTGAGCCAGACAGTGGTGGCGTCCCGCATGGGCACCTCCGCCTCCGTCGTCTCCAAGCTGGAGGACGGCGCAGACGTGAGGATCTCCACCCTCATCCGCTACTGCCAGGCCATCGGCCAGCCCTGGTCCTATGACCCCCGCCGCCGCAAGGCGAAGGGTCAGTAACTCCCCGTTACCTGCAGCAGGAACCCCCGCCCGTACTGGGGCACGGTGGGCTGCCGGAACTCGTCGTTCACCGGGAGCGCGTACCGGGCGTCCAGCAGGTTGGTGACGCCGGCGAAGTACCGGAAGTGGTCCCGCTCCCCGGAGAGGCCGAAGTTGAGCAGCAGCGCCTCGCCGGCGCCGCCGGGCACCCGGTCCGTCCGGCGCTGGGACTGGTAGACCGCCTGCGTGGACACCCGCACGTACTTGTCCACCAGCGGCACCATCACCTTGGCAGAGCTTAGGTGGGCCGGGCGGTTGGTGGCGCTGGAAGTCACGAACGAGTAGGTCAGGTCCACAAGCGCGAACCGCGCCGGCTGCCAGCGGAGCTCCGCCTCCGCCCCCAGCGCGCGCACGGGGGCGGGAATGTTGGTGTTCACCACGCAGGGGGCGCTGCCCTCGGGGATGCCGCACCGGGCGGGCCCCTCCTCCTCCACGGCCACCACCAGCTTCTGGATGTTGTTCCAGTACCCGCCCACGGTGAGGCGCAGCTCGTCGGTCAGGTCGTGTGAGTGCTCCAGCTCGAACGTCTGGATGGTCTCGGGCTCCAGCCCCTTCGGCGGGGCCACCTGCGTGGTGCCCTCCTGGTAGTACAGCTCGTACACGTTGGGGGCGCGAAAGGCCGAGCCGGCCACCAGCTTGGTGAGGCCGCCGGTGTACGGCCGGGCAATGAGCGCCAGCCGCGGCGTGATGGGGGTGGTTGACAGGTCCGCGTACCGGTCCACGCGCAGCCCCGCGGTGAGGGCCAGCCGCCCGGGCACGAGCTGCCACTCGTCCAGCAGGTACGCGGAGAGGAGCAGCCGGCTGCGGACCGCGCTCTTGGGCTCCCCGCTGCCGAGCCCCGTCTCCAGGTGCCGGATGCGGAACTGGGACACCACCTCCACGCCGCCCGTCAGGGTGTTGCCGCGGAACGGCGAGAAGCGCCCGCGCACCTCGCCCCCGGCCCACTGGGTCTCGCCGACGTCTGGCACGGCGGGGGTGGGGTTGCCCTGTTCGTCGGGGGGCAGAGGCCAGCGCCCCACGTAGTACGAGTGGTCGTAGTACCCGCGGGCAGACAGGGACGCCACCTCGGAGAAATCGTGGTCGAACCTCAGCTCCGCAAACCCGCGCGTGTCGCTGGTGCTGGCGCCGGGGGCCCCGGGCCGGGCGCCATAGGGGGCGGTGGGCACCTGCTTGGCGCGGGCATTCAGGTACGCTTGGAAGGTGAAGTCGCCGGCCCGCGCGCGCGCCGAGCCGGAGTAGATGCGCTCGCCATCCAGGCCCCGGACGAGCCCGTAATCTCCCAGGTCCGTGGACTCGGCGCCCGCCGAATCCAGCGCCGCGGCAGACAGGGCGAGGCTGCGCTCGGCCGTGCCCACCGAGCCGGACAGCCGCGCCCGCCACAGCGTCCCCGAGCCCGCCGCCGCGTGCAGTGCGGCGTTCTTGCCGTCCTCCAGCCGGTCCCGAGGCACCACGTTGATGACGGCGAAGAAGGCCCCCGTGCCGTACAGTGCGGAACCCGGCCCCCGCACCACCTCAATCCGCTCCACCTCCTCCAAATCCACGGAGAGGTCCCTGCCCGCGTACCCCTGGCCGGCCCACACGTCGTTCATGGCGTGGCCGTCCCAGAGAATGAGGACACGCGTGTTGAGGTCCCCCGGCGGGCTGAAGCCGCGGATGCCGAGGAAGTCGTACTGCCGGTCGTTGGACAGGTAGATGCCGCGCACCGCCTGCAGCGCCTCGGCGAGCGTGGTGTAGCCGAAGGCGAGCAGCTCCTCGCGCGTGACGACGGTGGTGGAGGCCGGGGCGTCGTCCACGGACAGCAGCCGCTTGCTGGCCGCCTGCACCGGGGGCGGGGCGTAGCGCAGGTCCGCGTGCAGCTTGTGCGAGCCGTCCTTCGTCACCGTCACGGCTTGAATCCACGGGCGCACGTCCGGATGGGTCACCTCCACGGCGTGCGCCCCCTCGCGCAGGGTGAGGGCCGCCGGAGTGAAGCCCGCCTCGCGCCCGTCCACCCGCACCAGGGCGTTGTCCCGGTTGGCCGTCACCAGCAGCGTGCCGGTGGGCACCGCCTCGGGGGCGAGCACCACCTCCACGCGGGACGGCGCTGACTCGGAGACCTCCAGCGGGTAGGCACCCGGGGCGTAGCCCGGCTGCGTGGCGTAGAGCGTGCGGCGCCCCACCTGCAGCTTCAGCTCCCCGGGGATGCGCCCCAGCACCGGCCCGTCCGCCGCGGACCGCACCTCGGCCCCCTCGGGCCTGCCCGTCACGTTCACCA
>VGRA01000517.1 GCA_016875515.1 Deltaproteobacteria bacterium
CCCAGCATCTCCACCCGGACTTCGTTGGGAAACAACTCCCCCACGAAGCGGGCCACGTCCTCGCGCGAGGGCATGCCCCCGGCCACGGACAGGAAGTTCCGGAGGGCCGCCGTCAGCTCCGCGCAGCTGCGGTAGCGCCGGGTGGGGAGCATCTCCACCGAGCGCATGATGATGGGGTCCACCCGCCCGTTGATCCGCCGGTCCACGCGGGAGGGAGGCTGGATGGCCTCGCGCCGGGTGCTCATCCCCTTGCCCGGGTTGAGCTCCTTGAGCGTGAGCAGTTCGTAGGCGAGCGCGCCCAGCGAATAGACGTCCGACTCCACGGTGGGCGGCTCGCCCTTGTTCACCTCGGGCGCGCGGTAGGTTCCCCTGCCCCGCCCTGCCAGGGACCGCAGCGCCGGGGAGGCCTCCAGCGCCTGCAGCGCGCCGAAGTCACACAGCCACGGGTGGCCCTCGTAGGACAGCAGCACGTTGCCCGGGGTGATGGCGCCGTGGACGAGCCCGGCATCGTGCGCGCGCTGGACGATCTCCAGCAACCCGATGATCAGGTGCAGCGCCACCGCGGGCGGGAGGACGACCTCCTTGGTGGCCAGCCGCTGCAGCGCCACGCCCAGCGTGAAGCCGTCCACGTACTCTCGCACCAGCGCCAGGCGCCCCCCCACCATGCCGAGTTCCAGGAAGTGGACCACGCCTGCGTGGGCGAGCGGGTTCAGCACCTGCCCCGTCTGCGCCAGCGCCTGCGCATAGGCCGCGTCGGAGGTCCGGGGGTGGAACAGCTTGATGATGACCTGCGAGCCGTCCTCCCGCTCAGCCTTGTACAGCTCGGCGAGTTCGCCCTGCTCGAGGCGGCCGGTGAGGCGGTAGGTGGGCATGCGCTACAGGGTTCTGCCACCGACGGCGTCGAAGCGGAAGCCGCACCAGACGCAGTCCTCGCGCTTGCGGCCGGGCGGCAGCTCCAGGGTGCACCCCGGGCACCGGGGACGTGGGCGCGCCGCGGAGACAGCGCGTGCGGCGGCGGTGCGGGACTCCCCCTTGACGCTGGCCACCTTCAGTTCGGCACGAAGCTCGCGCACCTTCGCCTCGAGGATCCGGACGCGGAGCTCCAGGTCCTGGATCCGGGCCTGGTCCGGGTCCAATCGGTCTCGCGTGGGGCTGGGGCGGCGGCGTGATCGCATGTCTGCGGACCAGCGTGCCACGCCGGAAAATCGGCCCGCAAGAAAACGGCCGCCGGTCCGTGCTAACCCCGCGGGACCATGAACCTCCCCCACCCGCTCCCCGCCTCCGCGCCGGCGCCGCTCCCGGTCCGCGCGCAGCAACTGCTCGGGGATCCCTGGCTGCGGCACCACCTGTCCGGCCCCCGCGACGAGCGGGAGATCCCCCGGGCGCGGCAGGTGTTCGTGAACCGGAACCTCCGGCTGGACCGGGTGGAGTTCATCGGGTTCGACATGGACTACACGCTGCTCCGCTACAAGGCGCTCGCGCTGGAGCAGAAGCAGTTCGACATGACGCTCGCCCGGCTGGTGACCGACCGCGGGTACCCGGAGGTGCTGGGACACGTCCACTACGATCCCGGCTTCGGCATGCGCGGGCTGGTGGTGGACAAGGCGCGCGGCAACCTCGTGAAGATGGACCGCTACGGCTTCGTGGGGCGGGCGTGGCACGGGCGGCGCCCCGTCCCGGACGAGGACTGCCGGCGGATGTACCTGAACGAGCGGCTGCGCATCCGCGCCCCCCATTTCGCCTGGCTGGACACGCTCTTCGCGCTGCCGGAGGCGTGCCTGTACGCGGGCGTGGTGGAGCTGATGGACGCGCTCGGGCTGCCGGTGGACTACGGCAAGCTGTACGACGACATCCGCGAGTCCATTGACACCATCCACCGGGACGACTCGCTGAAGCGGGAGATCCGCAAGGAGCTGGACACCTTCGTGGAGCGGGACCCGGAGCTGGGGCCCACGCTGCACAAGCTGCGCAGCGGCGGGAAGCGGCTGTTCCTGCTCACCAACTCCGCCTGGGACTACACGCAGCGGGTGATGTCCTACCTGCTGGACGGGCTGCTGCCCGAGTACGCGTCCTGGCGGAGCTACTTCGACACAATCATCGTGTCCGCCTCCAAGCCGGCGTTCTTCACCGAGTCCCGGCCCCTGCTGGAGCTGGCGGTGAACGGGACGGAGGCGCAGGTGGTGGGCGAGGCCACCTCGCTGGAGCGGGGCAAGGTGTACCAGGGCGGAAACCTGGCCGCGTTCGAGAGGCTGTCCGGCCATTCGGGGGACAGCGTGCTGTACGTGGGGGACCACATCTACGGGGACATCCTCAAGAGCAAGAAGACGTCCCTGTGGCGCACGTGCCTGATCGTGGAGGAGCTGGAGCAGGAGCTCCGGTACCTGGACTCGCGGCGCGCGGAGATTGCCCAGCTGTCCGAGCTGGAGGCCCTGCGCGGGCGGCTGGACGACGAGGTGGGGCTCCGCAAGGCGGCGCTGGCCGGGCTGGAGCGCAAGCAGGAGCGCGGGGGGCTGTCCCCGGAGGACCAGCGCGGGCTGGAGGAGGAGCGGCGGCGGTCCAAGCAGGAGCTGGACGGGCTCCGCCGCGGGCTCAAGGAGGCCACGGCGCTGGCTCGGGGGTTGGAGGAGCAGATCGAGTCCGGCTTCAACCCGCACTGGGGGCTGCTCTTCAAGGAGGGCAACGAGAACAGCCGCTTCGGGGAGCAGGTGGAGGCGTACGCCTGCCTCTACACCGGGCGCGTGTCCAACCTGCTCGCCTATTCACCGTCGCAGTACTTCCGCAGCCCGCGAACCCTGATGGCGCACGAGCAGGGCGGCGCGCTGTCCGGGAAGCTGTCACCGCTGGGCAGGGAAGGTCCGCCCCGGGGCGCCGGCGGGTACAGGGACGTGCTGTAGGCCTCCCTGCTCAGCCCAGCGGCCCCACCCTCCCCCACACCACCGTGGCGGCGCCGGGCGCGGGCAGGGGCAACAG
>VGRA01000518.1 GCA_016875515.1 Deltaproteobacteria bacterium
CGCCCATCCCGCCGCAGCGGGTGCAGCACCCCGAGCGCCCGCCGGAGGTCGTCCCGGCGCCGCATCCCGTGGTGCTCCCCGGGCCGGAGGCCGAGGAGGCGCTCGCAGCCCTGGACGCCCCCGACATGGTGGTGCCGGACCGCGAGAAGGCCCCGCCCATTGCCACGCTGCGCGGGCTCGCCCCGGACCAGGACCTCCTTGCGCGGGCGCGGGGGGATGGCCGCGGGCGCTGGGTGGTGGACCATGGAGGGGCCACGCGGACGCTCACGGTGGATCCCCAGCTGCAGGGGGCGCTGGAGAAGATGTTGCGGGACAACCGGACTCCCTTCGCGGCGGTGGTGGCGCTGGATCCTGCCACGGGCCGCGTGCTGGCCATGGCAGAGCACGCGCAGGGGCAGCCGGCGATGCGGGGACTGGCGGTGAAGGCCGCCTACCCGGCCGCATCCATTTTCAAGATCGTCACCGCCAGCGCGCTGGTGGAGCGCGGCTTTGGCCCGGACTCGGAGGAGTGCACGCACGGTGGCAAGCGCGGCGTGACGCTCAACCACCTGAAGGACAGCCGGCGGGACCGCCAGTGCATGACGCTGGGCGAGGCGCTGGCCCGGAGCACAAATGGCGTGTTCGCCAAGCTGACCTTCAAGAACCTCTCTGCCGCCGGCCTGAAGCAGGTGGCGGAGCGGTTCCACTTCAACCGGGCGCTCGACTTCCCGGTGCCCACGGACACGTCGCTCGCCGCGTTCCCCGCCGAGCCGCTGGAGCTGGCGCGGACCGGCGCGGGCTTCGGGGACGTGTACCTGTCCCCGCTGCACGGAGCAGCCCTGGCGGCGGTGGTGGCCAACCGCGGCTCGTGGCGGACGCCCGTACTGTTTGACGACGTGGCGCCACCGCCCGCCGAGCGCGTCATCTCCGAGGCGGCAGCCGAGGCGCTCGCCTCAATGATGGAGCAGACGGTGACGTCGGGCACCGCCCGCAAGACCTTCCGCGAGCGGGGCCACGGAGTACCGGGGGCGGTGGGGAAGACCGGCAGCCTGGCGGACCGGCAGCCGTTCCGGGACTACTCCTGGTTCGTGGGGTACGCCCCGCGGGACAATCCGCGCGTGGCCGTGGCGGCGGTGGTGGTGAACGGCGAACTCTGGCACGTGCGTGCCCCCACGGTGGCCCGCGAGGCCATGCGCTTGGCGCTGCAGGTGCGCGGCCCCACGCAGGTGGCGAGCGCGAAGTGACGGACGTCCCGCGGGTGCTGGTGCTGTGGACCACGCCCGGGTGCGGCCCTTGCGAGGAGGCGCTGGAGGCGCTGCGCCGCGTCCAGGCGCGGGTGGCCTTCACGCTCGACGTGCGGGGGCTCCTCTCCGCCCCGGCCGACTTTCGCCTCCGCCACCGGTACGACATCCCGCTGCTGCTGGAGGGAGACCGGGTGCTCTGCCGTCACCGCGTGGACGAGCAGGGGCTGGAGCGGCTCCTCCGGGGCACGCCCGTCGCTGACTGACGGGACGCGGCTGGGGGCGTGGGGCGCGGACGTGCGGGCGGGACGGTCGTTTTTGCCGGGGCGGCGGAGGCGCTCGCCGGACGGGGGTGGGAGTTGCTGTGCGCGCGGGATCCCTCGGAGGTGGACGACGCGCTCCGGCGCGGCCAGTGCGAGGCGGTGGTGATGGGGGCCGGATCCAACGTCCTGCTTCCCACCCCCACGGCCTTGCCGGTCCTCCGCCTGGACGCGTCCGGCACGCGGGCAGAGCTGGAGTCCGCGCTCGCGGGCATGGGCCATTGCGGGGCGCCGGTGGGAACGGCCATGCAGCGCGCCCGGGCGCTGGTGGAGCGCGTGGCAGATGCGCCGGTGCCGGTGCTGCTGCTGGGGGAGTCCGGCGTGGGCAAGGAAGTGATTGCACGGGAGATCCACGCCCGCAGCCGCAGGCGCAAGCGCCCGTTCATCAAGGTGAACTGCGCGGCCCTCCCGTCAGAATTCCTCGAGAGCGAGCTGTTCGGCCACGAACGGGGGGCCTTCACCGGCGCCACCGCCGAGAAGCCGGGCAAGGTCGAGCTCGCGGACGGCGGCACGCTGTTCCTGGACGAGGTTGGCGAGATGGACGTCCGGCTGCAGGCGAAGCTGCTGCAGGTGCTGCAGGACGAGGAGTTCTTCCGGGTGGGCAGCAGGAAGAGCGTGCACGTGGACGCCCGCGCGGTGGCGGGCACCAGCCGCGAGCTCGAGCGGGAGATGGTGCGCGGCAACTTCCGCGAGGACCTCTTCTACCGGCTCAACGTGGTGGCCATCCGCATCAGCCCCCTGCGGGAGCGGCAGGAGGAGATCCCGCAGCTGGTGGCCCACTTCACCGCCCGGCACGGCGGGGGTGGCCCGCTCCCTGCAGAGCTTCTGCAGGCCTTCATGGCGTACGACAGGCCGGGCAACGTCCGGGAGCTGGAGAACGCCATCCGGAGGCTGGCGGTGTTGAAGGATCCGGCGGCCGTCTTGGATGAACTGACCGGCCACCGGTCCGCCCGCGTGCCGGTGGAGGATCCACCGCAGGCGGCCCCGGACGGGGACGTCTCGCTCAAGGAGATCGGCAAGCGCGCCGCGCAGCGGGCGGAGCGGGACGCCATCCTCGCCATGCTCGAGCGCACCGGGTGGAACAAGCGGAAGGCAGCCCGGCGCCTGCAAGTCTCCTACAAGGCGCTGCTCTACAAGATCCGGGACGCCGGCATCCGGGATCCACGGAACCAGCTGCCGGGCTACGGACGGGGAGCGCGCTCCGGGGACTCGCCGGCCCAGCCGCGGAGGAATGTCCCCTGGCCCTCCTGCATCTCCTGGAACTTCTCCACCTGCTCCGGGGAGAGCACCGGGAGGATCTCAGCGTCCAGTTCGTTGTTGAGGGCGCGGTGTTCCGGCAGGGCCTTCCGGTGGAGGGCATGAAACGCCTTGGAATGGCGCTCGAACGCGGGGCGGAGTTTTTGCCGCTGCTCGCTCGACAGGTACAGCG
>VGRA01000519.1 GCA_016875515.1 Deltaproteobacteria bacterium
GGCCGGGGCAGGAGGGCTTCTTCGGCGGGTGGGCCAGCCCGCGTCAGCGGGTGGGAAAGAACTCCAGCATGTACTGGTGGGGCAGCCCGAGCGGCTCCTCCGAGCGCGGGTAGCCGGCGGCCACCATCTCCGCCTTCACCTGCTCGCCGGAGAGGCGGCGCTCGGGCGGGGGACCGTGGGGTGAGGCCATGGTGTAGTCCACGATGACCACCCGGCCGCCGGGGCGGAGTTGCTCGCGCAGGGCGTCGAAGTATTCCAGCCGGTTGGAGATGTGGTGGTAGGTGTCCACCATGAGCACCAGGTCCACCTTGCCCGGCAGGCGGGGGGAGTTGGTGCTGGCCACCACCCCCTCCACGTTCGCGAAGTCCGCGTTCTGGGCGCGCTTCACGGTGTGTTCCACCATGGAGGGCTCCACGTCCACGGCGTAGACCTTCCCGTTCGGCAGGGCGCGGGCGAGCCGCAGGGTGAAGTAGCCGGTGCCGGCCCCCACGTCTGCCACCACGGCGTCCTTCGGCAGCTTCAGCGCGGCAATGACCCCCTCCGGCTTCTGCCAGGCGTCCCGGTACGGGTCGTCGAAGATGGCAGACCACTTCGCCGGATCGTCGAACCGGTCGTGGTACCCCTGCGGGCCCGCCTTGTGGGCGTGGCAGGCAGACAGGAGCACGAGGGCGGCAATCAGGGGGCGCATGGGGAGTAAAGGCATGTCACGTCAGGACGTGAGACGTCCAGTGTGGACCTCTGTTTTTCGGCCTCCGGTGGCCCCGGAGGCAAGGTGTTTGGTTTCTCGCGGTGCGGGGGGCCGGGCCGCGGCTGCGCGTTGACGGGTGACGGCCGAGCGGCTACGACCCTTGGCCGCTTTCACCGCAGGGAACCGGAGCGAGACCGCGCATGGAATTCCGCATTGCCGCAGACGAGCTGAAGAAGGCCCTCTACCGCGCCCAGGGCATCGTCGAGCGCAAGACGACCATGCCCATCCTGGCCAATGTGCTGGTGACGGCGGGCAAGGGCGGCATCACCGTGACGGCGTTCGACTTGGACATCGGCATCGTGAGCGAGCACCCGGCGGAGGTGACCAAGCCCGGGGCGCTGACGCTGTCTGCCAAGTACGCGCTGGACATCGTCAACAACCTGCCGGAAGCCACGCTGACGGTCCGCAAGCTGCCCAACAACTACGCGGAGATCACCTCCGGGTCGGCGCACTTCAAGATCGTCGGCATGGCGCCGGAGGAGTACCCGAGGCTGCCGCGCGAGGAGAACGCCCCGCTGGTGCGCGTGCCGGGCGCGACGCTGCTGGAGATGATCAAGAAGACCCAGTTCGCCATCTCCACGGACGAGACGCGCTACGTGCTCAACGGCGTGCTGTTCGAGCCGCGCGAGGGGGGCAGGGTTCGGATGGTGGCCACGGACGGCCACCGGCTGGCGCTGGTGGAGCGGCCGCTGGAGGGGAACTTCAAGCTGAAGAGCGGCGTCATCGTGCCGCGCAAGGGGCTGTTCGAGCTGAAGCGGCTGCTGGACGAGGCCCCGGAGGCGCAGTGCAGCCTGGGGTTCGCGGAGAACTCGGCGCTGTTCAAGAAGGAGGGGCTCACCATGGTGATGCGCCTCATCGACGGCTCCTTCCCCGAGTACCAGCGCGTCATCCCCAAGGAGGGGGAGAAGGTGGTGACGCTGCCCCGGGCCGCGTTCACGGACGGGCTGAAGCGCATTTCGCTGCTGTCCGCGGACAAGAGCAACGCGGTGCGGGTGTCCCTGGGGGAGAACAAGCTGACCATCACCTCCTCCAACCCGGACCTGGGCGAGGCCAAGGATGAGCTGCCGGTGGCCTGGCGCGGCGCCCCGCTCACCATCGGCTTCAACGCCCGGTACCTCATGGACGTGCTGTCCGTGACGGACACGGACGAGGTGACGCTGGAGCTGGGGGACGAGCACAGCCCCGGCGTGCTGCACGGCCCCGGTGACCGCAGCTACACCGCGGTGGTCATGCCCATGCGCGTCTGAGCGCACGAACCTGCGAAAGGCCAGGCGCGGCCCCGGTCCAGCCCCACGGAGGGGTGGGCGCGGGGCCGCGGTGTTTCAGCCCCGCCGGCGCCGCCTGGCCAGCGTGGCCACCGCCGCGAGCAGGCCGAACACCGAGAAGGCGTCCGGGGCCCCAGAGCAGCAGCCGAGCGCCTCCACGGCGATGCCGCCGCTTCCCGGGCGCCCGCCGCCTGCCGCGCCCCCTTCCGCGCCCGTGCCGCCGTCCTGCCCCGGAGCAGCCGCGTAGGACTGGCAGGCGTTCTTGAAGCACAGCTCTCCCGAGGCCAGGTTGCAGGCGAGCGTGTAGGTGTTGCCGCTGCAGTAGTCCTCCACGCAGGCGCCGCCCACGCAGACCTGGTTGCGGGCGGTGCAGGGCTGGGTACAGGGGGCGTCCTTGAGGCAGACGCCGTTGTCGCACACCTCGTTGTAGGCGCAGGCGGGGCTGCAGCCGCCGCGGCACTGCCCCTCCACGCAGACGGTGCCTGGCCCGCAGGTGACGGCCGCGCACGGGTCCGCCACGCACGCCCCCCCCTTGCAGAGGCTGCCCGCCCCGCAGCTGCTGCCTTGCGCGTAGCAGCTGTCGTCACAGGCGCCGCCGCCCAGCTCCCCGCCCACCGCGCCGACAATGGCCAGCAGCGCGGCGTTGAACTCGGCGGTGTTGGAGGCGTCATAGAAACAGGGGTTGGCCTCGGTGCAGCTGGTGTTGCGCGCGGTGCCGCCGGCCTCGGCCATGGCGTTGAGGTTGGCCGGGGTGCCCCCGGCGAAGCCCAGCACGTACGTCTTGATGCCGGCGTTGCGGGCGGCCGTGAGCGCGGCCAGCGTCTCCGGGTAGTCGTTGTCGCTCGGGGAGCAGCCGTAGGGGTCCCCGTCCGTGATGAGGACGACGAAGCGCTTGCGGGTGGCGTCCTTCATGTCGGCCCGCTGCAGCACGCGGGACATGGCGGGGCCCGTGGG
>VGRA01000520.1 GCA_016875515.1 Deltaproteobacteria bacterium
TCCCCTGCAGATCAGCCGCAAGATCGACTACGGCCTGCGCGCCATGGTCTTCCTCGCCTCCATGCCGGACGGGGAGGTGATCCCCTTCCGGGAGGTGGCCCGCCGGATGGACGTGCCGGAGGAGTTCCTGGCGAAGATCCTCAAGACGCTGGTGGGCAGGAAGTTGGTGCAGTCCACGCGCGGCGCCCGGGGCGGCTACCGGCTCGCCCGGCCGGCGGCCGAGATCTCCATGCTGGACGTCATTGAAGCGGTGGAGGGGCCGGTCCGCGTGAACGTCTGCCAGGACAACCACGAGGCCTGCAAGCTGAGCCGCTCCTGCACCATGTACGGCGTGTGGAAGCTGGGGCAGGAGCGGATGCTCGAGGTGTACCGCGGGGCGCGGCTGGACCGGCTCGCCATGACCGAGCTCAGCCGGGCGGATGCCCGGCCGCTCCCCGGCCCGCGGCCCGGTCAGGGCACCACGTAGATCTTGAGCTTCGCCATGTTGGCGCTGGCCTGGCCCACGTCGTCGAACACGCGCATCTGGACCTCGTAGTAGTCCGTGGCTACGCCGGGGTCCACGGTGAGCAGCGCGGTGCCCTGCGTGGTCTTGATGCCGTTGTTCTCCAGCGTCACGCCCGTGGTGTTGGGCGGTTTGTGGGTGATGCCGAACTGGTATTGCGCCACCGCCTTGTTGCCGCCGCTGGTGACCGGATCGTAGCTGCTGGTGCCTGACACCTGCAGCTGCTTGGGGGTGCCGGGCAGCGAGGCGAGCGAGACGGTCATCTGGGTCTCCTGTCCCCCCGGCCCCTTGAGGACCGCCACCGGGATCTGGTCCAGCGGGGACTGGGAATAGAGCGTGATCACCTTCCAAGGCTCAGGGCCGAAGTCCGGATCATTGGTCTGGATGCGCAGGATGCCGGTCTGGCTGCCGCCCGAGATGGGCTTCTTGTACTGGACGGTGGCGGTCACGTCGCCGCCGGGGGGGACCTGGGTGCCCGGCTGCAGCAGCGGGGCCACCACGGAGAAGAAGACGTTGGGGGCGTCCACCGCCACGGCGTTGATGATCAGCGCGCCGCAGGCCGTGCCGTTGCGCGTGGCGGCGTTCTTGATCTTCACCGGCTGGATCGTCAGCTCCGTGGTGGCGTTCTGGAAGGAGAGCATGTCCACCGGCTCCGTCTCCAGGCAGGGCAGGTTACCGCCGTAGAAGGTGACGCGCAGCTCGCCCGCCTCCTGCGCGGGGTTGGCCGCGTCCACGGCGATGATCTTCAGCTCGTCCGAGACGAACAGCGGGGCGTCCGCGTGGAGGACTTCCTGCGTCACGGTGCCGCCCACCGGGATCACTTGGTCCATCACCGAGGTGCCGCCCAGCGTGAAGCGCCCCCCCTGGCCGCTGTTCACCCAGGTGAGGGACTTCACCTTGATGGGCGCGGCGCCCGCGTTGCCAATCCGCACCTGCGCCTTGTCCGCCACCTTGCTGGGGAAGCCGCAGGAGTCGTTCGGATCAGAGAAGTTGCAGGCGGTGGGTGAGGCATAGACCGTCACCGTCTTTCCCAGGCCCGCGAGCGGGATGTCCAGCACCCCCGGCGTGCCGGTGATGTCGTTGGGATCGTTGGTGGTGATGCGGAGCGTGCCGTAGCGCTGCCCGTCATTGGGGAAGCTGGGATCCCGCTGCGGCCGGAAGGCCACGCGGATGGGCAGCACCGCACCGTCCACCGTGTTGAGGGTGGCGGGGGTGGCGGCCGTGGGCGGGACGAAGCCGGACTCGAAGGCGAACTCCACCTTCGAAGGATCCTGCCCGAAGCCGGGGATGAGCTCCACGCCCGTCACCTTCAGCGTGGGGCAGCCCTCGCTGCGAACCCGGAACTCCAGCACGGCGCTCTCGTCGTAGAAGGTGTCCGGCCACTGCGGGGCGCAGTTGGCGAGCACGGTGGGATCACAGTCCTGGAAATTCCCCGCGCCGGCGGTGCCCTCGAAGGCCACCTTCGCCGTGGGCTGTCCCGGCAGGTTCGCCCCCGTACCAATGAGCGACACCGTGATCGGCTCGGTGTCCGGGAGCCCGTCGTCCAGGGTGAGCAGGCCGCGGATGTCCCCCCGCTTCTTCGGGGCGAACTGGACCGGCACCTCCACGCTGCCGGAGCCCTCCACCGAGGTGGGGCGGGCGTCCGCGGGGATGGTGAACACCTGGGCCACGTCCGGGTCCGTGCCGGTGACCTCGATGCTGGAGATGGTGCCCGCCACCTTGCCCAGGTTGGACAGCGTGAAGCGCTGCACGTCTGGGAAGACGTCCTTCACCGGGTTGCCGTTCTCGTCCGCGGAGGGGCAGGCCTCGAAGGAGAGGGACGAGGGCGTGGCCTGCAGCTCGGCCTCCGTCCTGTTGACGCTGCCGCCGTCACAGCGGCAACCGGAGACACTGCCAACCAGCGCGAGCGCGCCGGCAATCCACGGGAAGAGTGAGGAGGGCTTCATGGGGGCGGGATCTCTACCCCGTTTCCCGGGTGAAGCGGTATAGAGCCCGCCACCTATGGTCACCCCCCGCAAGAAGTCCTCGCTGTCCGGCGCCTACGCCCAGGCCCGCCGCGTCAACCCGCGCCCCATCACGGGCAAGGAGTCCCCCACCGAGCTGCTCGAGCACGCCTTCGGCGCGTACGTGGGGCGGCAGGAGCGGATCGGCTTCGAGTTGATGCAGCGCAGCGTGCGCGAGGACTGCTCCATCTTCCTCACCCTGTCCGGTGCCATGACGCCGGCGGGGCTCCACCAGAGCTGCCTGATCCCGCTCATAGAGCGCGGCCACATCTCCGCCATCACCACCACCGGCGCCAACCTGTACCACGACGCCCACCGCGTCATCGGTCACGGCATCCGCGAGGTGAACCCCAACGCCGGGGATCTCCAGTTCCGCCTGGCGCGCATCATCCGCATCTACGACCTGGGCTTCTGGGAGGAGGCGCTGCTGGACACCGACCGGCTCTTCTCCGCCAT
>VGRA01000521.1 GCA_016875515.1 Deltaproteobacteria bacterium
CCGGGGGCCGCCTGCAGGTGCTCGAACAAGCGCAGGTCGTCACGGGCCACGTCCTCCAGGGGCGCGCGCGGGGAGAGGTCCTGCAGCGGCAGGTCCACCAGCACCGCGCGGGCCCCCTCCAGGTACAGCTGCCGGACCAGCTGCCCCAGCACCTCCCGGGGCCACGGCTGGGCCGCCAGCTCCGGGGCGTCCGAGTCCCGCGCGTGCGCCAGGGTCTCCGCGTCCAGCGCCACCATCACCAGCTCGGCGCTTCGCTCGGCCTGCAGCGCCCGCTCCCCCAGCCGCCAGTCGTAGAGGGCCCGCTCCGCCCGCTCGAGCGGCACGTAGGGAAGCCGGTGCAGGCCTGGCCCGGGCAGGAGCACCTCCGGGGCGAGCGCGCTGCCCACCACCGCGGCCCACAGCAGCGCCATCCCGAACTTCTTCAGGAACCGGCGGCCGCGGGATTGGGAAAGGAAGCCCTGCACGAGAGGCGGGAGATTATCAGCGAATTCGGGCAGTCTCCGGAAACGTCATGCACACCCGGCCCGCCCCCCTGCTGATCGCCGCGCTCGCATTGTCCCTCTGCGCCTGCGACATCTCGCGGGCCGCCTCCCAGGTCCAGGCCCGCCAGGTGGTGGTGGGCACCGTGCTGCACACGCCCGCCATCGAGGTGGACCTGCTGGCCGCCTCCGGCGTGGACGCGGGGGCGTGGCTGGAGGACGCAGGCGTCCTGCTCGACGGCGGTTACTCGTTCGGGGACGGCGGCATCCCGTGGGACGTGGACGGCGGGTTCGGCCTGCTCGACGCGGGGCTCCCGTGGCTGGAGGACGCCGGCATCACGTTGACCGGGGACGGGAAGATCACCCTGCCGCCCCAGACGCTGGCCGCGGTGCTCTTCGCCTCCCGGACGGGCGCCTCGCTGACTTCCGCGGACGTGGAGCCGGTGGTGGACGCGGCGGTGCTGCTTTCCCCCGCGGGTGGCGCCCCGGTGACGAGCCTCGCCGGGGACGGGAACGGCACCTACGCGCTTACATCTCAGGACGAGCCGGGCTTCTCCTACGTGGAGCAGGCCGAGTACCGCGTCACCGCGGAGTGGAAGGGCGAGCGCTACACGGCGGTGCTCGACGAGTCGCCGGAGGTGGAGCGCATCTCCGAGTTCCACCCGGACGGGGGCACGGTGTTGCTCGCCGCCGGAGCGCCGCTCACCTTCCACCGCCGGGAGCCCCCCGCGGGCGAACAACGGAACTTCGGGCTCGTGACGGTCTTCCCGGTGGACACGAAGGGAAACCGCGGCATCCCCACCTACTCCAACGCCCCCACCCGCCCCACGGACGTGCTCTCGCTCATCGCCACGCCCGCGAAGTGGCGGGCCAGCCCGATCACCATCCCGGGCGAGGCCTTCCCCGAACCGAACGCCACCTACGTCGTGCTGTTCCAGTCCATGAAGCTGGGCGGCGCGGAGTCCTCCAACCTCTTTGCCGGCTCGGCGCTGCTCGTGGGCACGGCGGACGTGGCCATTGTCAGCACGCGCTCACCCTGAGCTGATCTCCAACTGCAGCCGCCCCTCCACCCGCAGCCGAAGGAGCAGCCCCGCCACGCGCTCGGCCTGCGCCAGGGGCAGCACGCCCTGGAACGCCCCCTCCTGCAGTTGCTCCAGCTCCAGCACCGGGCCGCGCTGGAGGAAGCGGAACAGCCCGGGCCCGCCCGGTCCTCCCGCTAGCCACAGCGGGATGAAGCCGCGCACCGGCAGCACGGGCCCGCCCGTGGCCAGCCGCACGGAGAGGGCCTCGGCGTCCGGGCGCAGGTCCGCGGGAGAGAGCCCCTCGTCCGGGTACAGCGGCGGCGGCCCGAGCGCGAGGTCCTCGGTGCTCTCATCGGACAAGAAGCCGTGGCGGGACGGGATGCTGCCCGTCAGCAGGAAGAAGAGCAGCACGGCGCCGTCCGGCGAGGGGCGCGCCAGGTGGACGACGGCGCGGTCTCGCCCCACCGGCCGCAGCCACAGCTGCACGGGCAGCGGCGCGGCCAGCGCGTAACGCCGGACCCGCACCACGGCCGCCTCGGCCAGCTCTGCGCAGGCCGCATCTGCCGCGGCCAGCGCCTCCGCATGCGCCTGCTCGAAGGCCGACAGCGTGGCGGCCACGCGCGCCTCGGCCTCGCGCACCAGCGACTCAAAGGACTCGGCCGGCACGAGCGCTGCGCCGGCGGGCTGCCCGGCCGCCGGCGTGGAAGGGGCGCTGCCCGCGGCCCGCGCCGCGCCCACGAGGAACCGCCCTTCCACCTCCAACCGCGCGCGCTCGGAGGCCGCCTGCGCAAGCTGCGCGTCCCGCGCCGTGCGCCGCTCCGTCCACGCCGCGTACACCGCCTCCAGGGTCTCCAGGGAGGCCGAGACCGCAGCAGCGGGAGGGCGGGACAGGGGCGTGGGCTCCGGGGGCGGCATGGCCGCACACCTTAGCGGCAACCCTCAGTGCGCGCCCGGGGGCGATCCAGCCGGGGTGGCCCCGGGCGGGGCGGCGCGCAGCCCCTCAAGCAGCCCCAGGAGCTCGTCCCGGACGAGCGGCAGCGCCGGAAATGCCGCCACGCAGCAGCCGCGCGGTCAAGGGCGTAAAGAGATCGCCCGCCAACACGTAACCCACCGCCGCCGCCCCCAGCAGCGTCACCACCGGCCGCCCCCGGACCCGCTCGCGCAGCGCGAGCGCCTGGTCCAGCTCCGCCGCGGCGGCCTGCGCCTCCGAGAGGAGCGTGCCCAGCGCCTCGCCCACGTGGTCCACCCGCTGCCCCACAGCCTCGTTCGCCACGTCCATGGGACGCCCCCTCACCTGCGGCTCGCCATCTTGCCCACCACGAACCCCACCGCCAGCGCCCCGAGCAGCGCCGTGCCCGGGTTCTCCCGCACGAACACCGCCACCTTCTGCCCCCAATCCAGGGACAGCAGCGCCCCGCCCGCCCCGTCCCCCGCGACCGCCTGCCTCTCCCCGT
>VGRA01000522.1 GCA_016875515.1 Deltaproteobacteria bacterium
CCTGCGGCGCTTCCTGTACGCGCTCGGCATCCGCCACGTGGGGGAGGCCACCGCCAAGGCGCTCGCCGAGCACTTCCGGGACATCCGCAAGCTCTACGACGCACCGGTGGCGGAGTTCTCCCGGGTACGGGACGTGGGCCCCACCATGGCCGAGGAGCTGCGCGCCTGGTTCGAAGACGCCTCGCACCGCGGCGCCGTGGAGGAACTGCTCGCGCTCGGGGTCTGCCCCGTGCCGCCGGAGGAAACCTCCGGCGGGCCCTTCACCGGAAAGACCGTGGTCCTCACCGGCACGCTCACCCGGTTTACCCGCGAGCAGGCGAAGGAGGAGGTCGAGCGCCGGGGAGGAAAGGTCTCCGGCTCCGTCTCCCGCAAGACGGACTTCGTGGTGGCCGGCGAGGAGGCCGGCAGCAAGCTCGAGAAGGCCCGGTCGCTCGGTGTCCGCGTCCTGGACGAGCAGGCGTTCGCCGCGTTGCTGGACACGTGAGATTCCCGTCCGGTGGAGTGCCTCCCGACTTGCCGCGAGCCCACCGGACAGGGGCTCGCCCTTCATGCTATGCCCCGCCGAGACATGAGCGGACTGTCCTTCACGCCCCTGTGCACCGCGCTTGGCATCAAGCCGGGCGCCAAGGTCTCGCTCATCAATCCTCCCCCGGGCTTCGCCTCGCGCCTCAACCCGTTGCCGGAAGGGGTGGATTTCCTCGTCACCGCGCAGACCGGGCTGGACGTCATCCTCTTCTTCCCGGCAGACGCGTCCGAGCTGGTAGCCCGCCTGCCCGCGCTCGCCCGTGCCATGGCCGTCACCGGCGGCATCTGGGTGGCGTTCCCCCGGGAGCAGTCCTCCCGCCAGAAGCTGACCGAGGACTTCGTCCGCCACGCGGCGCTGGACCTGGGCCTGGTGGATAACAAGCTCTGGAACGTCACACCCGAGTGCACCGCACTCCGCCTGGTGTGGCGCCCGCGCCCCCGTCCGGAGCGCCCCGGGACGGGCAAGCAGCCGGTAGCGCAGGCCTGACCCGGGGCGTCGGCTGGACAGGGGGCCCCTCCGCGTGTGAAACTGGAATTCGTTGTGGGCTGCTAAGGCCCCTGATTTCAGACGGGTCCCGAACCCACCGGGCTCCTCCCGGCACCGCGCACACACGCAGGCATTTGACCTGGTGGGCGGGCAAGCGAGGCTCCCGGAGGCGGAGGGGACATTGGCGGAGTGGTCCGCGGCACAGTGCCGCGGGGCAATCCGGGCAGGTTTTTGCGGGGTGGCAGGCGTGCAGGCCTTCGAGGACATGAACCGTTACGAGCAGCTGGGCGGCGAGGCCGCGGCGCTGGCGTGCGTGTCCCTGGATGGCGTGGGCACCTCTTCACCTTTGGCGCGGCAGCGAGCACGTGGAGTCACCGCCTCCCGTCCGGTGGCATCCCGGCCGCTCGCCGCGCAGTCAGGACATTCAGATGAGCAGCATCCTCGTCATCAACGCAGCGGGCCGCGAGACCCGCGTCGCGC
The DNA here is from genome assembly GCA_016875515.1 of Deltaproteobacteria bacterium. Taxonomy (GTDB): domain Bacteria; phylum Myxococcota; class Myxococcia; order Myxococcales; family Myxococcaceae; genus VGRA01. Next base: position 1,493 of record VGRA01000522.1, read on the forward strand.
TCGTCGAGAGTGGCCACATCGCGGAGTTCTATCTCGAGCGTAAGAAGGACCAGGGCGTCGTCGGCAACATCTACAAGGGGCGCGTGGTCCGGGTCCTCCCGGGCATGCAGGCCGCCTTCGTTGATATAGGCCTGGAAAAGGCCGCGTTCCTCTATGTCAGCGACGTCGTCTACGACCCGGACTTTGCCCGCGCCCAGTTCGAGCTGACCGAGGGCGAGCACGAGGAGACGGAGCCCGTGCCGGATGCGCACGAGGCGCAGGAGGAGGCCAACTCCGCCACCCACCACCAGCAGGGGCAGGTGGACCTGGAAGTCCAGGAGCTGGAGCCCGGCGCGTTGCCCCCTCCCCCGGAGCCCATCCGCACCCCCACCGGCGAGTACGCGCTCTTCCGGACCGAGTCCGGCGAGTTCCCCGCGCTCGGAACGCCAGTACCCGCGGCAGGGCCCGCGCCGTTGGCTACGCCGGAGCAGGCCGCCGCTCCGGAGGCGGTGTTGGCAGCCGGTGACGCGGAGACGGTCCCCGCCCCCGAGGCGGCGCCTGGGGCCGTGCCCGAGGCGGCGGCCGCTGCACCCTCTGCAACGGCGTCTGAAGGCACGGCCCCCGGAGAACTGCTGGCCCCTGCAGGGGCGGCAGCCACACTGGCCGCGGAACAGGCGGCCTCGGCGCCGGTCCCTGCCCCCGAGGTGCGTGGCGAGCGCACCGCGCCGCGCGAGGCCCGTGGCCGTGACTCCCAGCAGCGCAGGGGTGACCGCAAGCCGCCCCCGGAGAAGGAGAAGAAGAAGTCTCCCAAGGAGACCCGCATCGAGGACGTGCTGAAGGTGGGCCAGGACGTGGTGGTCCAGATCAGCAAGGATCCCATTGGCACCAAGGGGGCACGGACCACCTCGCACATCTCCATCCCGGGCCGTCACCTGGTGTTCATGCCCACGGTGGACCACGTGGGCATCAGCCGCCGCATCACCAACGAAAAGGAGCGCCGCCGCCTGCGGGAGCTGGTGGACCGCTTCCGCCCGCCCGGGACCGGCTTCATCGTCCGCACGGTGGCGGAGAACGTCCCGGCAGAGAAACTGGAGGCGGACATCCGCTTCCTCATCAGCGTGTGGAACCAGGTGGTCCGCAAGAACGAGCGCCGCAACGGCCCCGGGCTTATGCACGCCGACCTGGACCTCATCCTCAGGGCCACGCGTGACCTCTTCGCCCAGGACATCGAGAAGCTCGTCATCGACGACCGGGACGAATACGAGCGCATCCTGTCCTTCCTCAATGACCAGGACCCGGCTCTCAAGGACCGCGTCGTCCTGCACGACAACGAGGAGCCCGTCTTCGATGCGTACGGGATCGAGCAGGAGATCCAGCGCGCCGTGGCCCGCAAGGTGTGGCTGAAGAGCGGCGGCTACCTCATCATCGACCAGGCCGAGGCGCTCACCGCCATTGACGTCAACTCGGGCCGCTACGTGG
>VGRA01000523.1 GCA_016875515.1 Deltaproteobacteria bacterium
CCGGGTGAGGTTCTCCACCGTCACCTCCCCCGATGACCGGCCCACCTCGCGACCGGGTACCACCCACTGCTGACGGTGCTCCCCGCCCTTCGCCTTGAACTCGAAGCGGCGGGAGGCCTCCCCCACCGCCACGGACACCGACTGGTCCACGCCCAGTTCCCCCCGCTTGTCCAGGTAGTGGGCCAGCGCGTCCACTGCCTCCGCGGTAGCGCGGGTGCTCTTCCAGTGACCCAACTTCTTGTCCAGCATCAGCCACTGGGCCAATCCGGGCAGCCGCTTGTCCGAAGGATCAATCTCCAGCAGCACCCGCATGGCCGTGGCGTGCGTCTCGGTGGTGTCGTTGAACCACAGCCAACTGCGGTCCTCGGCGGCCCACCAGGTGCCCAGCAGCGGATCCGTCTTCGCCCCGTCCATCACGGACGCGAACACCGTGCGCGCGTCCGCCGTGCGCCCCAACCGGTGGAGCGTCAGCGCGAGCAGGGCCCGGACGCGCTTGGGGAAGGTGCGCCAGGACCTGAAGTGACGCTCGGCACGCTCCAGGCGCGCCTCCCGCGTGAAGAGCGGATGGTAGCGGTCCACCGCCGGGTAGGCGGTGGCCACGTGGTTCAGGAACACGCTGTCCTCAAGCCACGCCTTGTCGTCCCGCTCGAGTTCGCCGCCGAGCCAGCCCCACGCGCGCGCCACCATCTCCCCCGGCAGCGGCACGCCAGCCTCCGCGGCCCGGGCAAACCCCTGCAGCACGTAGGACGTGAGATAGACGGACGGCTGGCCTCCCGCGAACCAGGGGAAGCCGCCGGCGGGGGCCTGTGCGGCGGCGAGCTTCGCCAGCGCCTGCACGCGTTCCTGCTCCGCCACGGCGGGATCCAACACGCGGTGAAGCCGCTTGCCCGCGGACGCCTCCCCGCCGGCGGACTCGCGCAGCCACGGGGACTCCTCCAGGAGCGTGACCCGGTTGACATCCTTGCCGTCGAACCGTTCGAGAGGCCTGCCTCCACGCACGCGGGCTGCCTCCTTCGCCCACGCGGCCACCGCGGGGTAGCGGCGGAAGGTTCCGGAGAGGACGGCGGTGGAGGCGTACCGGTTGAGCGTCTGCTCGGTGCACTCGTAGGGGTACTCGACGAGGTACGGCACCGCCTCCAGCACCGCCTGGAAGAGCTGCCCGTCCACCGTCACCGCCAGCTGCTCGGTGGTGCGCGCCTTGTCCGCGCCGGACAGGAGCTCCTCGAAGCGGAGCGCGCGGGCCCCCTTCCCGTCCAGCACCGCGGTGCGGGACTGGGACAGCCGCAGGAGAGAGGGCAGCAGCGGCAGCTCGCGCCGCTCCCCGTCTGCCGCGTCCCCGGCGCGCACCCGGGCCGTCAGGCGCAGGCTGCCCACGCCGGTAGGCACCTTGAGCCGGCGCTTCAGCGTGGTGGTGGCCCCCGCGGCCAGCTGGACCGGCTCGCGCGGCGCGGCGAGCCCGAACCGCGCCCCCGCGTCTGCCAGCGTGAAACCGTCTTGCAGTTCCAGCGAGAATTCCCCGGACAGCGGCGCGTCCGAGTTGTTCTGCACCACGAAGCGCAGCTCCACCTCGTCCCCCTCGCGGAGGAAGCGCGGGAGGTAGGGGCGCACCATCAGCCGCTTCACCGTGCGGGCCTCGGCCTGGAGCGAGCCGCCGCGCAGCCCCTCGTCGAACGCCTGCACCAGCAGCCGCCACCCGGTGACGGACTCGGGCACGGTGAAGCGCAGCGAGGCCCGCCCGTCCTTGTCCGTCTCCAGGTGCGGATGGAAGAACGCCGTCTCGGCGAAGTTCTGGCGCGGGGGGGCGGGGGCGGGCGCGGCGGCCACGCCGTCGCTGGCAGCCTCCCGCGCCGCCGTTGCCGGCGGACCGCCTTCGCTCATGGCAGGTGTAGCCGCAGCCGGCGGGGCGGGCGGCGGTGCCCCCTCCGCCGGGGGCGCCCCGCTGAGGGGCACCATGCTCCTGCGCATCATCCCGCCACCCCGTCCACCCCAGGCGAAGGTGTTGAGCATGCGCACCTCGTCCTCGGTCCCCAGCTGCGGCACGGCCCTCCACGGGTAGGCCACCCAGGCGAGCGCCCCACCCGCGTGACGGCCGAAGGGAGAGCCGGGCCCGGCGCCCCAGCCCAAGGTGGGCCACAGTCCCGTCCCCCCGGGGATCCCGTGGACGCCGAACGCGTCCAGCGCGCGGTCGTACAGGAGCGCCAGCAGCTCCGCCCGGACGCCCGCCATGCTGCCGGCAGGCCGGGTGACGCGCAGGGCCCAGGTCTCCACCTGGCCGGGCTCGAGCGTGTCGCGGAAGGACTCCAGCGCCACCTGCAGCTGGCGGTCTTCCCATGGCACCACCACCGTGGCGTCCGCGGCGAGCCACTGGTGATCCCGCACGGTCCAGGCGGTGATGCGCAGGTTGCCGCGGTCTTGCGCGGTGACCGGCAGCTCCAGCACCCCCTGGTTGCCCTTCACCACCCGCCGCTCCAGCCCGCCCCGGCGCTGGATCTCCACATAGAGGGGCTGGTCCGCCCAGCCCGCGCCGAGCGCGATCTTCAGCGTCTCCCCCACCCGCGCCTGGGCCAGCTGGGGCTGCAGCCAGAAGGCCACGGGGGCCTGCACGCCCGGGCCCGCCACCGGGAGGATGCGGCGCGCGAGCGGCGCGTCCCGCCCCGCCTCGAGCACCTTCACCGCGTAGAGGCCGGGCTCGAGGGGCGGCAGGGTGAAGTCCGCCACGCCCCGCTCGTCATGGGTGAGCGGTCCCTGCGCCAGCACGGCCCCCTCGCCCCAGTGCGCCACCTGCGCCTGCCAACCCGGGAGGGGATCCCACCGGTCGCCGCGCCCGTCCGCGCCCGTGGCGCGCTGGTGGGGCTGCGTGGAGCGGTGGCGGCGGGGGAGCGCTCCCGGCAGCGCGGGCGAGGCAGGCGGCTGGAGCCGGACGAGCGCCCAGCGCGCCTGCCCCGGCC
>VGRA01000524.1 GCA_016875515.1 Deltaproteobacteria bacterium
TGACGTTGTCCCACGTCCGGCCATGGCCAATGTTGGCCGCCTTGTTCATGGCCACGTGGAGCGCCTGCCAGTCCGCCCGGGTGCTGATGCCGTCCACCAGGGCGAGCAGCCCCTGGACGCCCTCACCGCGGGTCATCTGGCCGGAGCTGTCCGTGTAGAAGTTGGAGGCGGCGTAGGTGGTGACCACCTGCGCGTTGCCGTACTTCTCCTTCACGCGGTCCAGCACGCCCTTGCCCACGCACAGGTTGTAGAAGAGCAGCTTGCCGTCCGCGCCGTCCGCGGACTCCGGACCGTTGCGCACCGACGAGGTCATGTTCCGGCCCCAGTTGGAGTGGCCGTCGTAGCCAACCACCTGGACGGACGGATCGTTCATGGGGGCCAGGACGTTGGTGCCGCCCTCGCGCACGCTGATGCGGAAGGTGGTCTCCCCCACGCCCGGCCTGTTGACGGTCTTCTCGTAGGTCCCGGTTCCGTTCCCCTCGGTTCCCACCGGCTTGAAGCCGGCGTTCTTCAGGTTCTGGGTGAAGCCCTTGAAGAACTCCCCCTGCCCCACGGTCCAGGAGAGGTTGACCGTCTTGTTGCCGTTCGCAAACCACTTCTCGTAAGGGGGCTTGGTGGGAGCCAGCTGCGTCATCAGCGCGCCTGCCACGGCCTTGCCCTTGCCGGCCTTCGCCACCTCGCTGTTGGCCAAGTGGAAGACCATGTTCTCGCGCAGGCGGGGGTCCGTCTCGCCGCGCACCACCGCCTCGTACGCCCCCAACATCTTCTCCTGGAGGGCCGGCTCCGGGGTGGCCTCCAGCAGGCCGCGCATCACGGTGGCGAGCGAGGAGCGGGCCTGCAGCGCCTGGGCCAGTTCGAGACCGTTGCCCGGGGCGGCCGCGCGGGCGTGGTCGGCGGCGAGCCGGTCAAACAGCTTGCCGCGCACGTCCGAGGACAGCCCCAGCCCCTCGAAGAGGTTGCCCGGAGCGTCGTCCACCAGCGCCGCGGCGCGGTAGGCCGCCTCGGTGGACTCTCTGGACGTGGAGGGGGCGCTGCCGTCTGCCTTCATGGTGAGCACGCCCGCGTCGGTGACGAACACCGGCTGGCTGCCGCTCGGGGCGAGCGCCGTGACGCGGCCGCCCGCGGCGGGGACGTTGGGCCCCGGCGTGGGGGCCGGCGCCGCGCCGCCGACGGTGTCCGTGAGCAGCCGCAGCGCAGCCGGATCGAACTGGCTCTGGAACTGCTGGATGACCTTCTTCAGCTCGCCCTTGTCGTAGGTGCTGATGCCGTTCTTCTTCGCCTCGGCGACGAGCTGCTGGGCCTCGTCCAGGCTGATGCGGCGGTCGGCGGCGAATCCGGCGGTCAGGCGGCTGATGGTGGACATGCGGAGTTCCCTCACAGCGGTTGAGGACGCGTGAACCGTAGACCACCCGGCGGCGGGCTCAAGTGTGGGAAAAATTGCCGTGGCGCGGCGGTGACACCCGGTGGCATGAGGGCAGGTGGTTCCCCATGCGCGCCCTCACCACGGTTGACTGCGAGTACCTTTCCCAAGGCGTAGCCGCGGCCTACCTGCGGGCGGAGTGGGACGAGGTGGCCATCCTGGAGACCTGCACCGCGCGCAGCGTGCCCAGGCTGCTCGCGCAGCTGGACGCGCAGGGGTTTGCCCGGGAGCAGGTCCGGTACGTGGTGGTGACGCACGTGCACCTGGACCACGCGGGCGGGGCCTCCGCGCTGGTGCGGGCCTGCCCCAACGCGACGCTCCTCTGCCACCCCCGCGCCGAGCGGCACCTCTTGGACCCGTCCCGGCTGGTGGCGAGCGCCCAGGCGGTCTACGGCGCCCAGCGCTTCGCGGAGCTGTACGGCACCCTCGAGCCCATCCCGGCGACGCGGGTGAAGGCCGTGGGAGACCGGGAAACGGTCCCCTTCGGCGTGGGAGAGCTGGCCGTCCACCACGTGCGGGGCCACGCCAACCACCACCTAATCGTCCATGACGCCCTGGCGGACGCGGTCTTCACCGGGGACGCCTTCGGGCTGGTCTACCCGCGGCTTCAGCGGGGGGCGCTGTTCGCATTCCCCTCCACCAGCCCCACGGACTTCGACGCGGCGGAAGCGCACGCGGCGGTGAGCCGCATCCTGGGGCTGGGGGCGGGCTGCGCCTACCCCACCCACTTCGGCGAGGTGCGGGAGTTGAACGAAGTTGCGGCCCAGCTGCACCGGTGGCTGGTGGCCTCGCAGGGGCTCGTGCTGGAGGCGCGCCACCGCCCGCCAGAGGAGCGGCTGGCCTTCATCCGGGCCGGGCTGGACCGGGAGATGGCGGAGGCGGCCACGCGCGCGGGGCTCTCGCTGTCCGCGGAGGACTGGGCCTTCCTTGAGCTGGACCTGGGGCTCAACGCGCAGGGGCTCGCCCACGCCGCGGGCAGGGCGGCCTGACGCCTACAGCCTCGCGAGAGCGCGCTGCAGCCGCGCCTTCACCTCGGCGGCCATGGGGGACAGGCCAGGAATGTCCAGGGCGGTGAGGTTGCGCTCCGGGTCCACGGCGCGGACAACCGTCCTCCCGTCTTCGCCCGCGTGCACCACCCCGTTGCAGGGGAGCGCCACGCCCACGCCCAGGTCCGTCTCCAGCGCCTGCTTCGCCAGCCGCGGGTTGCAGGCGCCCAGGATCCGGTACGGGCGGAACGCCGCGCCCAGCTTCTTCTGGAGCGTTTCCTGAACGTCCAGTTCGGTGAGCACGCCGAAGCCCTCGGACTGGAGCGACTCCGGGAGCCGGGCGAGCACGTCGGGGTACGGCTGGGACACTTCACGCACGAGGTCCATGGCCTCCAGGGTGTCCATGAACCCGCGTGGCAGCAGCCGGGGTTCGCGCCCGGGGCGCTGGGCCGTCAACGCTTGTGGCCGCACTCCGGGCAGAACTTCGCCTTCGCCTCCATCTCCGCGTCACACGCCGGGCAGGCCACCTTCGGGTTGAG
>VGRA01000525.1 GCA_016875515.1 Deltaproteobacteria bacterium
CCCCCAGCGCGCCGAACACCACTCCCAGGGCCAGCGTCTCCACCAGCACCATGCTCAGCACGAAGCCGCGCTGCGCTCCGATGGCGCGCATGGTGCCTATCTCCCGCACCCGCTGCAGCGTGGCCATCATCATGGCGTTGTTGATGACCACCAGCGCGATGACGAAGAAGATGACCAGCGCTAGGTACAGCACCCCGCGGGCGAACAGCACCAGCTGCCCGATGAGGCCGGACGCCTGCTGCCAGGACACCGCGCGCAGCCCCCAGCCCTCCTGCTCGGACCGGGCGTTGATGGCGGCGATCACCTCGGACGCCTTCGTCGGGTCCTCCAGAAACACCGCCGCGTTCAGCACCATCCCGCGGTCAATCTCCTGCTGGGTGTAGACGCGCTGCACCAGGTCGTCCCGCTGCAGCTTCTGCGCGAGCGAGCCGTCGTCCTCCCCCAGATCCACGATGCCCGGCGTGGCCTCCGCCTCCACCGTGTTCCCGCCGCCGAACAGCTCGTCCTCCGCGTTGTCCCGCGCCACCTCCTTCGCGCCCGAGGCGGCCTTGAGCTTCTCGAGCTCCGCCTTCTTCTCCGGGGTGAGGAAGCCGTAGAGGTCCCGGAACGTCATCAGGTCCATCAGGTTCAGCGAGCCGGCCACGAAGCTCTTCTCCAGCCCGTCGAACTCCACCGCCCCGTACACCGGCACGTTCACGCTCTGCACGTAGCCGGAGCTGGTGAAGGCGGTGATGGTGAGCGTGTCCCCCACGTTGATCCGGTACAGCTGCAGCATCGGGGCGATGTCGCTGTAGAAGAAGGCGTAGCGGTCGTCGAACACCTCGTCCGTGGTGTCCAGGAACACCGCGAGCAGCTTGCCCAGGTCCTGCTCCCCGGACTTCAGCTTCGCCTGCAGGCGGGTGCGCAGCGTGTCGCTCTTGAGGCGGTCCAGCTGCAGCAGCAGCTCGCGCGTCTGGGTGCGGTTCTCCTTCACGAAGCGCTGCAGCTCCGCGTCCGAGGCGATCAGGAAGCCCTTGGTGTCCCGGGCCTCCTTGAGCTTGTCCAGCCGCCGGGCGGTCTTGAGCTTGAACCGCTCCTCCATGACGAACTTGCTGACCAGGAACCCCCGCTTGCCCTGGGGCACCGGCGTGCCCTTGACCACCTTCATCCGGTCAAAGGCCTTCTGGAAGGTGTCCAGGTCCGTCCCCACGTACAGCAGGAACAGCAGGTCCCCGTCTGCCAGCAGTGGCGCCACCTTGTTCTCCAGGTACTCCAGCTTCTCGTACGGGGCGCGGTCGAAGTCCTCCCAGAAGGCGTCCCCGGCGGCCGTCTCCACCGCGGCCTTCTCCTCAGGGTTGACCGCCTTCTCGTCCAGCATGGCGGACACCCGGTCCTGGTCCGTCTTCAGCACCCGGACCATCTGCCGGACGTGGTCCCGCTGCGCCGTCACCTGCGCGTCCATGTCCGGGCCGCCCGTGCCCGCGTCCCGCGCCTTGTACGCGTTGCGCAGCCGGGCCAGCGTGGAGTCGATGACGTTTCCGGAGGTGATGAGCGCGCCGCGGACCCCCATGGGCACCACGCGCTTGATCCCCGGGACCTCCGCGAGGTGCCCGCGCATCTTCTCGAAGTCCGTGATGGGGGCGATGTTGGCCTCGCCGCCGAACGAGCCGAACAGCGCCAGCTCCTCCTTGCTCTGCGAGGAGTAGACCTGCACGTGCCCCGCCACCGAGTTCTGGATGGAGCGCGTCATGCCGCGGTCCACGCTGTCGATCAGCGCGTTGCCCACGAGCACGAAGAAGGTGCCCATCAGCATGATGAGCCCGACGATGATGTTGACGCGGCTGGCGAACAGGTTCCGCGCCGCTATCTGCAGGAGGATGCGCAGGTGGCCCATGGCGTCAGTGCAGCCCCGCGGTGGCCTTGGCGGTGGCGTCTGCCGCGGAGATCCGCCCCAGCACCTTGCCGTCTGCCAGCTCCACCACCGAGTCCGCGTGGCTCAGCACCTTGGGATCATGCGTGGAGAAGATGAAAGTGGTGCCCTGCTCCTTGTTCATCTGCTTCATCAGCTCCAGGATGTTGTTGCCCGTCTGGCTGTCCAGGTTGGCCGTGGGCTCGTCCGCCAGGACGATCTGCGGGCGCGTCACCAGCGCGCGCGCCACCGCCACCCGCTGCCGCTGCCCGCCGGACAGCTCGTTGGGGCGGTGGTGGACGTGCTTGCCAAGCCCCACCTTCTCCAGCAGCTCCAGCACCCGCTTCTCCCGCTCGCCGCGCGCCAGCTTGCGCTGCAGCAGCAGGGGGAACTCCACATTCTGGAAGACGGACAGGACGGAGACCAGGTTGAAGCTCTGGAAGATGAAGCCCAGGGTGTGCAGGCGGAGATCGGTGAGCGCCCGCTCGGACAGCTTCGCCGTGTCCTGCCCGGCCACGCTCACCACCCCGGAGCTGGCGGTGTCCACGCAGCCCACCAGGTTGAGCAGCGTCGTCTTGCCGGAGCCCGAAGGTCCGGCAATGGAGATGAACTCCCCCGGGTGCACCTCGAGCGAGACGCCGCGCAGCGCCGGCACCGTCACCTTGCCGAGCTGGTACTCCTTGACGACGTCCTGGATGGAGACAATGGCGGCCACAGGCTTCCCTTCAAGCGGAGAGGAGCTCCGCTACCTAAGGAGATGCCCCCCCCGGGTCAAGGACGACGTCCGTCCGGAGGGCGGCGCGGCTACCTGCCCGTCCCGCCGGGCGTGACCGCGCTGCCGTCCCGGTCCTCGGGCGCCTGGGGCACCGTGCTCGGCACCCGGTCCGGGACATTGCGCTGCATCCCCGAGCCGCCCCGTCCCTGCTGGGGCGGGCCGCACGGCGGCAGCTGCTGGCCGTCCTGGATGCAGGTGCAGGCGCAGCTCTCGGAGGGCTTTCCGTCCTTCGTGCAGGCGCAGCCGCAGCAGCCCCGCTCGCCGCCGGCGGCCGCCGCG
>VGRA01000526.1 GCA_016875515.1 Deltaproteobacteria bacterium
AGGCGAACCGCATCTACGCCTTGGACAGCGTCGATGGGCTCCTCGGCCGCGACTTCGACCCGCGCGCGGGCTCGGCGATCTGCGCGGCGACCGATCAGAAGAGCGACTACGCCAGTGGCGGACCGTGCGAGCCGGCCGTGATCATCGACGCGGGCGCGGGTGCAGCGACCGGCCTCCGGCACGCACGGCAGTTCCGGATCGGCATGCCGCGCGAGGGTTGGACCTGGGACACGGCGCTCGGCAGCTTCATGGTCATCACGGGCGCCGACAACTGCGGCCTGGCCGGCGACAACGCCCTCTTTCACGCGCGCTGGGACGGTGCCGCGTGGCACGTGTCCAAGGATGACGCGGGTTGCGCCAAGCCGATCGCGTCCTTGGCGCAGGGGCCGACGATGCTCGAGGTCACCCCGGGCGAGCAAAAGCTCTATTACCGCGACGAGTCGGCCGGCAAGCAGTCCAAAAAGACGCGCGTGGCCTACATCCGCGCGGACGTCGCGGGCGACCCCGCGGCCTTCGAGCTCGAGGACTGGGAGCCCACGTCGGCCCACCGCGAGATCGTCGTTCTATGGCCGTCGGGCGCCGCGCTCTCGGCCAGCGAGTACAGCGCGCTCGACGACTATTTCGTGCAGGCAATCGACGGGGATCTGGCCGACCAGCTGATGTACGTGAACCTCGGCAGCCCATCGGCGGGCTTGGGTTTCGCGCGGCTCCTCAACCCGTGAAACCCGCTCGGGGGGCTCGGCTCAGCCCTTCGGCGCCGTGACGATCAGCGTGGGACTGAGGCGCTTGGTCGGATAGCCGAAGAGCTTCAGTGTGTAGGACAAACAAAGCAGTTCGGGCTGCAAGGGTCGCGCTGAGCGGGTGGTTCGCCGGTTCATGACCTGGCCCAAGCGAGGGTTTGGAGCGAGCTCTCGAGGAGTAGGATGTCCTCCTCGCGCGCGATCGAGGCCAGAGCAGCTGTTCGGGGCGGTTTCGAGGCGCGGATCGGCCTTCGTCCGCAGCCGACGAGGTTCGTCGAGGTTGCGGGAAGGTCAGGCCGCGGCGAGCACGCGCACGTGTGAGTCTGGGGGACGTCCACCGGGCAGGTGAGATCAAATCCGGCAGCTTTTGTAAATTCCCCCGTGCGTCCTCGGGCGGTGTCCACCGCGCGGGGCGGCGGACGCGGGCCACGTCGATGCCGTCCAGCAACATGGCCAGCTGGGTGGCGTCCAGCTGCGCGCCCAGCGCGTCCTTCGGCACGGGCGGGAGGCGGAAACGGCCGGACTCGAGCCGCTTGTAATAGAGGACGAAGCCGCCGTTGTCCCACGACAGCCCCTTCACCCTGTCCCCGCGCCGCGAGACGAAGACGAAGAGGTGCCCGGCGTAGAGGTTTTCCCTCCACACGTTGCGGACGATGGCAGCCAACCCGTCGATGCCGTACCGCAGGTCGACGCGCTCGGCGGCCAGGAGGATGCGCACGGCCCGGGGCAACTGCAGCACAGTGGGGGCCGTGACTACGAGAGCGCCGAGACGAGCTCGGCCACGTACCGCGCGTCCGTGCCCACCTCGAAGTGCAGCACCGGGCCGCCACCGGGGACGGCTACCTCCACCAGCGCCCCGGCCCGCGCCACAGGCGCGGGGGAGCCTACCACCTCCACCGGCAGAAACCGGGTGGGCCTCTGCTTCGCCAGCTTGTACCGCCAGTACCGGAACGTCCCCAGCGGCACGTCACGCGCCTCGCAGAAGGACTCCTGTGTCTCGGTGCTGCCGTCGTACTCCGCCACCAACCGCCGCCACTCGCCTGGACCTGGTCTCCGCATGTGCGGCAGTAGGCACGCCCACCGTCGTTCCGCTCAAGACGACGAGGGCCGGGCGGTTACCTTCCCAGCTCGTCGCCAAGGGTACTCACCCTGATCACGGCATCATGCGATTCGTGTGGGGCGTGGCGACCTGGCATCACGGCGGGAGCGGGGCCAGGAAGTTCCCGAGCACAGGGACACGCCGTCGCCGTCCTTGCCCACCCCGGGCAGCAGCGGCGGGGCGAGCAGGCGGATGGCCGAACGCATCACGGTGCACCCACCCGGGCGAGGTGACGGCCGAAGCGCGCCATGACCCAGGCGTGGAGCGGCGCCTGGGTGAGCAAGTAGAGGACCCACGGCAGCGCGGGGACGAACTCGTGGATGGCGGCGAGCGTGTATCGCCTGTGCTGGACCTGCCGGAACTCCAGCCAGCCGGTGTCGGTGGTCCGGCTCAGCCACCCTCCCACGATGTGGAACTTCCTCCGGTCCTGCGCCCCCTTGCCGTCCACGTACTGCAGCACCAGCAGCGGCAGCCCCAGGGGTGCGAAGCGGAATTGCACCTGGCCGGTGGCGGGATCGCTCTGGACCCGGATGAGGGTCCGGAACAGCACGGGCAGCCAGCGCATGTACTCGGTGGCAATCCAGTGGCAGTCGCGGTCCGGCAGGCTCGGCAGGCGCTGGATGGAGCGGACCGAGTTGGCGGACGAGGTCCGGGGCTTGACGCGGGGAGGGGCCGCCTTCGGCGCGGACGCGAGCGTCTCGGCGGCCATGTCCTTGAACGCGGGGTACCGCACGTGTGGGCGGACGAGCGGATCCGGCTGGGTGGCGGGGAGATCGCACAGCAGGCTGTCGATCAACGGTGAGACGAGCTCGTAGCTGGCGCCGCCGAACAGCGTGACCCAGCGCTTTGAGAAGGCGGTGGAGCGGATGGGGACGGGGAGCATGCGGCGCCTGAGCCCGAGCACCTCGGCCATCTGGCGGAGGAGGGTCTCGTAGGTGAGCGATTCCCCGTTCACCACGTCCAGGGTCCTCCCTTCGAACCCGGCCCCGGAAGCGGCTGCGGCGATCACGCGCACCACGTCCTCCACGTGGACCGCCTGGGTCCGGCGCTGGGTCCACTCGGGCAGGACCATGACCGGGAGCCGTTCCACCAGCGTCTTGA
>VGRA01000527.1 GCA_016875515.1 Deltaproteobacteria bacterium
CCGGGGACGCGCGCAGGTGGCTTCCCCCCCCCCCCGAGAGCCACCCACGGCACCCCCGCGCGGAGGGAGGGCAGAGCAGCGCGCGCGCCACCCGGGCGCACAGTGGAGGGCAACCCGGTGAGGCGGGGCGGGCAGTCGTTCCTATGGACCGGCTGCCCCTGAGGCGGGGGCTGGCTGAGTGGGTGGAGTCATGTCTACCGGGTGTAGGCGTGCGCGGGACGCGGTGTTGGTCCGGTAACCGAAGGCGAGTGGAGACGCATGGACCTGAGCGACGTGCGGCATGGAAACCCCCACCTGTATTGGCTTGAGGTCGAGCGTTGGCTCACCGCGGAGAACCTGGCGAACGTCGAAGGGGCCATCCCCGCTGGAGCCCCGGAGACATTGCCCAGCATCCAGCACTCGAGTTCCCTGGGCGAGACGCTGGGCGCACTGGCAGAACACCCGGCCCTTCGAGTCCTGGACGGCGAGGGGATATTCCTCGGCGTCGTCACTGCCTGGGTCATCCCGGGCCGGGTGGTCCGCCGCTTCCTCACCTTCCTCCTGCAGACCTTTGAGGAGAACCTCGCCGGGGTTCTCGTGGATGTCCGACGGGGAGCCACGGACCGGCTGACGGACCTGGCACCCCGCCGGCGGACCGCGTTCGAACGCGCCGTACGCGAAGCGCGCTTTCCCGACGAGGTCCCCCACGCGGTGGATCTCCTGGACCTGGAGGCCCTGGTCCATGCCTGCTCGCAGGAACCACGGGTCCTCGCCGAGTTCGGCAACACGCCCTCCGGGTTGCTCGAAGGCGCGGAGGCGATCTGGGACATCCAGCGTTGGGCATTCCCTATGGCCGGCGACGTGGAACGGTGGACGCCCGCCCGGATCCGATGCCTCTCCCGGTCCTTTCGCGACTTCCTCCGGCTCGGCGGGCTCGTTGCCAAGGGACGGATCCTGTTCGCCGTGACTGCTGCACAGCGCTGAACTCGCAGCAGCGGCCGGCCGCCGTGGGCTCCTGTCAGTAGTCCAGGCCCAGCCCCGCCCCGAGGAACGTGTCGTCCATGTAGTGGCGGCGGTAGCGGGTGAGCTCCACGCGGAAGGAAAGGCGGAGGCCGTTCTCGTTGATGAGGGGCCGGCCGCGAAGCCCCCCGCCGTACTGCAGCAGGGGCTTGACGCCGGAGACGTCCGTGGCGCCGCCCTCGTAGGAGATGCGGGTGGCCTGGTAGGCGAGCCCGCCGCCCAGTTGCAGGAAGGCCACCACCGGGCTGCGCTCCCCGCCCAGGGAGAAGCCGAAGGCGGGGGCGAGGGTGAAGGCGTGCAGGCTGGAGTCCCCGAACACGGCCGAGGTGCCCGCCCACTGCCGGCTCCACAGCCACCCCACGTCCAAGAAGAGGGCCTCGTGCAGCAGCGCGTCCTCCAGCGTGCGCCCGAGTTCCCAGGTGAAGCGGAGGCCGAAGGCGGGCTGCGCGTCCAGCGCGCCGCGGCTGCTGTCCAGGAGCATGATCCCGCCGAGCACCTCGCCGGCAAGCCCGAGCGCCGGGTCATCCAGCGGGGCCATGGGGCGGGAGCGCTCCTCGTCCTCCTCCACGCTCTGCCGCAAGTCATCCTCCACCACGCGCCGCCGGGCCGGGCGGGCGGGGGCGGGCGCGTCCTGCTCGTCCTCCGGGTAGGGGATGGCCCCGTCCCCTTCGTCTGCCACGGCGGGCAGGGCGGCGAGCAGCGCCACGAGCGGGAGGGCGGCCAGGGTGCGCGCTGTGCTCATGGAACTTCCTTGCAGTCCGACACGGGGGCGGACGCGACCGGGCAGTTGTCCACGCGGCCGTTCAGCTTCAGCCGTCCCCACAGCTCGTTGCACAGCTGCTTGCGGGTCTCCAGATCCTCCACCTGGGCGAGCAGCGCGTTGGCCAGCGTTTCCAGCTTCAGGAGGTTCCCCTGGTTGGCCACCGAGGCGATGGTCTCCTTCAGGCCCGGTTTCTGCGGGGCGGTGTTGGCGTACGCGGCCAGCACGGCCCGTTGGATCTCCTGCCGCTGGGCGGTCTTCTCCGCCGCCTGGAACAGCGCGGAGGCGATGACGGTGCCCACTTCGTAGGGGCCGCCGCGTCCGTCGAACGTGCCGAGCGGCTCGCCCTCCATGGCGAAGCGCTGCGCGGAGGAGAGGCAGCGGTCCGCGCGGGAGAAGTCCCGGGCCTCCGCCACGGCGGCGGGGAGGGAGGGATCCAGGAAGCGCGGGTTGCAGCCGGAGGGGCCCAAGCAGGTGACGCTCCAGGCGTGGAAGTCCGCGAACCCCTCGTCCGCGGCCTTCAGCAGGTTGGCCCCGGCGGAGGCGCCGCCCACGGGCCAGGTGACGAGGGGGGCGGGCAGGGTGGCCCCGCCGTACACGCGGCGGTTGAAGACGCGGTGGCTGAACTCGTGGGCGAGCACGCCCGCGTTGAGCGCCAGCGGCACGCCCTGCAGCGACTCGAAGGGAAGCACCACGAA
Organism: Deltaproteobacteria bacterium; assembly: GCA_016875515.1. Lineage (GTDB taxonomy): Bacteria > Myxococcota > Myxococcia > Myxococcales > Myxococcaceae > VGRA01. Next base: position 2,458 of record VGRA01000527.1, read on the forward strand.
AGCCTGCAGCGGGGCGAAGAAGAAGGCGTTGTCCCGCTCCGGCTGGACGGGGGACCCGGCGGTGATGCGGAACTCGGGGAAGTAGTGCAGCTGCAGTCCGTTCATCTCCTCGCCCGGGACGCCCACGCCCTGCCAATACCGGTAGGCCTCCTCCAGCCCGTGCCAGGCGGTGACGAGGCTCCAGGTGTGGAAGTCCCCGGGGTACAGCACCCCGCCCTTGTCGATGTAGTGGGCGTGGACGGGATTGCCCTCCTGGCGGGTGATGGCGGCCGCGCGGGCCTCGTCCGAGGTGGCCTGCTGCCACTGGGGATCGCTCGCGTCCAGGGTGAGTCGGGCGTTGCCAAGGAAGGTGCCCAGCGGGCCGGCCAGGGCCACGACGTCCCGGACCAACTCCAGCTCCACCTGCGTGGGCTGGAGGGCACCGGGCCCCTGCTCCACCAGGGCCATCACCTTCACCGGCGGGGACGGGTTGGGGGCGCA
>VGRA01000528.1 GCA_016875515.1 Deltaproteobacteria bacterium
GCTGTTCAAGCTGGGGCTCAAGTACTCGCGCTCGGAGCTGGACCTGCTGACGGCCTCCTACCGGTGCTCGGAGCGCGCGGCGGGGATTCGCTCGGCGGGGGATGCCACCTGCGAGTCCCTGGCCATGGCGGAGGCGCTCGCGGTGGAGGGAGACGGCAACAAGGAGAAGATCGATGCCCGGAAGGCCGAGCTGGGCTGCAAGTGAGCCATGGCCCAGCGTGAGTCGCAGAGCGGGCGCCCGGTCCTGACGCTGATCGACGCGTCCGGGTACATCTTCCGGGCCTACCACGCCATCCAGCACCTCTCGACGTCCCGGGGGGTGCCCACCAATGCGGTGTACGGCTTCACGCGCATGCTGCTGAAGACGCTGCGCGAGTTCGATCCCACCCACGTGGCGCTGGCGTTCGACAAGGAGAGCCGCAAGGGGCGGCAGGCCATTGATCCGACGTACAAGGCGCACCGCGAGGCGCCGCCACCGGACCTCGTCCCGCAGTTCGCGCTCATTCGCCGGGTGGTGGAGGTGCTGGACCTGCCGGTGCTCGAGTTCGAGGGCTGGGAGGCGGACGACGTCATTGGCACCGTGGCGCACCGGGCACGCGAGGCCGGCTTCGACGTATTCGTTATCACCGGGGACAAGGACTTCGTGCAGCTGCTGGACGAGGGGGTCCGCCTGTACGATCCCATGCACGACCGGCACACCGGGCCGGCCGAGGCGGAGGCGCGCTACGGCATCCCGCCCTCGAAGATGCGGGACTACCTCGCGCTGGTGGGAGACGCGTCGGACAACGTGGCCAAGGTGCCCGGGGTGGGGCCCAAGACGGCCGTGGAGCTCTTGCAGCAGTTCGGCTCGGTGGAGGGGTTGCTCGCCCGCGTGGACGAGGTGTCAAAGCCGAAGATCCGCGAGGCGGTCCGCTCCCACGGCGAGCAGCTGCGGCGTGCGCTGCAGCTGGTGAGCTTCCGGCTGGATCTCCCCTTGGAGGTGGACGTCCGCGAACTGACGCGACGGCCCATCCGGCAGGCGGAGGCGAAGGCGCTTTTCGGCGATCTGGAGTTCTTCCGGCTCTTGCAGGAGATGCCGGCAGACGGCAGCGGCGTGAAGCCGCGGGCGGAGGACAGCCCCGCGCAGCCAGCCGCTGCGCCGGTGCCGGACGTGGAGGTGCTGACGTCCCCGGCAGGGCTCGCCGCGTGGGCAGAGGGGGCGCGCAGGGCGGGGACGTTGACGCTCGTGCCCGCCTTTCAGGGGCTCCCCCTGGAGGCTCCCCTGGTGGGACTGGGGCTCGCGCTGCCGGACGGGCGCGCCGCCTACGTGCCGCTCCGCCACGGCTACCTCGGCGTGCCCCGGCAGCTGGAGGCGGCGGAGTTCCGCGAGCAGTTGGGGGGCGTGCTCCGGGATCCGTCCGTGCGGAAGCGGGGGCATGATCTCAAGACGCTCGCGCTCCTGCTCGCGGGGCTGGACCTGCCCCTGTCCGGGCCGCTCGAGGACGCGGAGCTGCTCTCGTACCTGCTCAACCCGTCCCGGCGGGAGCACGCGCTGGCGGACCTGTCCCGGGAGCGGCTGCAGCGCGAGCTCCCGGCCCTGCCCGGCGGTCCCCACCCCGGGAAGAGGGAGCGTCAACCGGGGGACCTGGCGGTGGAGGAGGCGGCCGCCGCGTTCGGACAGGCGGCAGACGCCGCGCGACGCCTGGTGGACCTGCTGTGGCCGGACGTGGAGCGGTCCGGGCTCACGAAGCTCGCCCGGGACATGGAGCTGCCGCTGGTGCCCATCCTGGCACGGATGGAGCAGGCCGGAATCGCCCTGGACCTCCCCGCGCTCTCGGGCATTTCGTCCAAGGTGGAGGCGGAGTGCTCCGAGCGAATGGCCACCATCGAGCGGTTGGCGGGGCACCCGGTGAACGTGAACAGCCCGCCCCAGCTGGCGGCGCTGCTGTTCGAGGAGCTGGGGCTGCCGGTGGTGAAGCGCGGCAAGACGGGCCCCTCCACGGACCAGGAGGTGCTGGAGAAGTTGGCCGAGCAGCACCCGCTGCCGCGCGAGGTGATAGAATTCCGGGCAGTGCAGAAGCTGAAGACGACCTACCTGGACACGCTCCCCGGCCTGCTCGGGCGGGACGGGCGCCTGCACACCAGCTTCCACCAGGCCGCCACCGCCACGGGGCGGCTCTCCTCCACGGATCCCAACCTGCAGAACATCCCCATCCGGACGCCGCTCGGGGCGGAAATCCGCCGGGCCTTCGTGGCGGCGCCCGGGAACCTGCTCGTCTCCGCGGACTACAGCCAGGTGGAACTGCGCCTGCTGGCCCACGTTTCGGGGGACGAGGGGCTGCTCAAGGCCTTCCGCGAGGACGCGGACGTGCATGCCCGCACGGCGGCGGAGGTGTTCGGGGTGCCCGAGGCGGATGTGTCGCGGGAGCAGCGCAGCGCCGCGAAGATGGTGAACTTCGGCATTGCGTATGGGCTGTCCGCGCATGGGCTCTCGGCCCGGCTGGCCATTGGGCGCGAGGAGGCGGCGTCCATCATCCAGCGGTACTTCGAGCGCTACGGTGGCATCCGCCGGTACCTGGACGACACCGTGGAGAAGGCGAAGCGGGACGGGTACGTGGAGACCCTGTTCGGGCGGCGCCGGTACATGCCCGAGATCAACAGCCGCAATCGCGCCGCGGCGCAGGCGGCCGAGCGGGCCGCCATCAACATGCCCATTCAGGGCACCGCGGCGGACCTGGTGAAGCTGGCCATGATCCGCGTGGACGCGGCGCTCGCGGATGGCGGGCTGCGGACGCGGATGCTCCTCCAGGTCCACGACGAACTGCTGTTCGAGGCGCCGGAGGACGAGGTGGCACGGGTGGAGGGGCTCGCCCGGGCCTGCATGGCCGGGGTGGCGGAGCTCAAGGTCCCGCTGCGGGTGGACGTGGGC
>VGRA01000529.1 GCA_016875515.1 Deltaproteobacteria bacterium
GCGGGGACGTGTACGCTCCCTCGCCCGCCGCCTCCATGCCGCCCCGGCTCATTGTGCTGCTCGCCCGTCTCACGGCGGCACCGGCCGCGTCGAGGTCAGTCCTGCTGCTTGGGGGCGGACCGGCGGGCCCTGGTGCCCCGCGCGGTGGGCTTGCGGGCGTCCGTCTTCGCCCTGGCTGGGTTCGTCCGTGCCGGTTTCGCGGCCCGCCGGGGAGCGTCCGCCGGCGCCGCGCGGACCAGGTCATAGGCGCGCACCACCCACTGCTGCACGGCGTCCCGGTCGTCGAGCAGGTCAGGGGGGAGCAGTACCCAGCCGGACATGGGGGAGCCGTGGGGTGCCCAGTCGCTCGCCCCCGGCAGGCCCCGGGCGGCGGTGTGCGCGGTGCCGTCCGGGAGCTTGACGCCCACCCGGTCCTCGCGCGCCTAGGCGAGCGCGAAGATCCGCCCGTTGGCGTAGTAGCCCCAGCTGCCGAACGCGCGGCGGGGCAGCACCCCCGGCAGGGACTCCGTCGCCTCGTCCAGCAGCTCCTTCAGGAAATCCAGCATCCGGCCCATGCGCGTCCTCCGGGGAAATGCCTGCCAGGGCAGCGTAGCCCGTCCCTGCAGGGGGGCGCGCGAACCGCCCTTGCCGGGGCGTGGCTCACAGCCAGGCAAAGGAGACACACCCCATGCCTGCCATCCACCTCACCCACGGCGCCTTTGAGAAGGTCACGCAGCGTCCCCGCATCGTCCTGCTGGGTTTCTGGGCGCCGTGGTGCGCCCCGTGCCGCGCCTTTGCCCCCGTCTTCGAGGCGGCCGCGGAGAAGCACCCCGACATCACCTTCGCCAAGGTGAACACCGAGGACGAGCAGCAGCTGGCGGCCGAGTGGGGCATCCGGTCCATCCCCACGGTGATGGCCTTCAAGGACGGGGTGCCGGTGTTCGAGCAGCCGGGGATGCTGCCGGGGCCGGTGCTGGAGAAGCTGGTAGGCCAACTGCGCGCGCTGGACATGGAGAAGGTCCGCGAGGAACTGCGCCGCGGTGGGCAGGCGGAGGCGCAGTCGTGATCTTCGCCCAGCTCAACCCGGGAGCCTGCAAGACGTACCTGGTCGGCTCCGCCCTGACGAACGAGGGGATGCTGGTGGACCCGCTCGCGGACCGCGTGGACGCCTACGTGGCGGAGCTGCAGCGGCGGGGGCTGAGGCTGAAGTACGTGGTGGACACGCACGTCCACGCGGACCACCTCTCCGGGGGCGCGCTGCTCAAGCAGCGGACCGGGGCGCAGGACCTGATGCACGAGAGCTCGGTGGCCGGGTGCGTGGACCGGCGCCTGCGGGACGGGGAGACGCTGCTGCTCGGCGAGGTCCCGGTGCACGTCATGCACACCCCCGGCCACACGCAGGACAGCGTGACGCTCCGGCTCCAGGACCGGGTCCTCACCGGGGACTTCCGCTTCCTTGGGGAGGGGGGCGGCGGACGGACGGACCTGCCGGGTGGCGACGAGGCCGAACACTGGGAGTCGCTGCAGCGGATGAAGCACCTGCCGGACGAGCTGCTCATCTACCCGGGCCATGACTACCGCGGGAGAGAGGTGTCCAATCTGGCCGAGGAGCGGAGGAGGAACCCCCGTCTGGTGGGGTGGCCGCGGGAGAAGTACGTCTCGTGGCTCCAGGGGCAGGTGCTGGGGCCCGCCGAGTGGATGAAGGACGTCATCGGGGCCAACTGCGCTTGCCGGACGGACGCGGCGGGGCTGCACATCCCGGACGAGAAGCCGGCGTGCGAGGTGTCCGGGACGAGAGGAGATGCAGCGCAGGTGCTGGTGCGTACCGTCAGCGTAGGCGAGGCGGCGGTGCTGCTGCCCGGCAAGCAGCGCCCGCTGCTGCTGGACGTCCGCGGGCCCGAGGAGTTCGACGGGGAGCTGGGCCACGTCAAGGGCGCGAGGCTGCTTCCGTTGAACGAGCTTGCGGGCCGCACCGGCGAGCTGGGGGAGTGGCGGGAGCGCCCGGTGCTCGTGGTCTGCACGGGCGGCGGCCGGTCCAGCACCGCCGCGGGGGTGCTGACCGCGGCTGGGTTCAGGGACGTCCGCTCCATTTCCGGAGGCATGCTGGCGTGGAACCAGATGGGCATCCCCGTGGAGCGGCGGCCGTGAGCGCGGGGCCCGGGCAACTGGAGCGCGAGGAGCGGCAGGCGGACCTCGCGCGCGCCCGGCAGGCCCAGGTGGAGGGGCTGCAGACGGCGCTCACGGGCGTGGGGGTGGGGGCCATCGGGGCGGTGGGGGCGGCGGTGATGGGCGCCGCCTGCCCGGCGTGCGCGCTGGTGACGCCGGTGCTCCTGGGGGTGGGGGTGCTGCAGGGGGCGCGCGGGACGTGGCTGCGCCGCAAGGCGGAGCGGCCGCTCGCCGAGGCGGCCGTGCCCGCTCAGCGGTAGCCGAACTTCATCAGCGCCTTCGCCGAGGCGGCGATGCCCTCGGGGGTCTGCTGCGCGAACGCCAGCGCGTCTGCCATGCGGTTGATGACGTCGAAGCACCAGGCCACGGCGAGCGCGTCGTCCAGCGCGGCGTCGTCCACGCCGGCCGCCTCGAGGCGCTCGAGGTCCTGCTCGGTGGGGCTGTCCCGGACGTCCAGGAAGGCCAGCACCGCGCGCAGGCGGGGAGACACGTCCGCCGTCGCAGGCGCCTCCAGCAGCGCCTTCACCGTGCCTTCACCGAGCTCCAGCGACGCGACCGCGCCGTGCGAGCGCATTCAAAACAGGCACCGGTTCCGGTTGGAGACGTAGGCGGCAATGGCCTCGCGCTCCCCCACGGTCCAGGGGGAGGCACCGCGCAGCACCTCCTGCACGTGGGCGGAGAAGGGGCGGCCGAAGCGCTCGGGGCGGAAGCGGAGCAGCCGCAGCACGTCCGGGGCGGGATGGCCGCTCACCACCCGCAGG
>VGRA01000530.1 GCA_016875515.1 Deltaproteobacteria bacterium
CGGCCAGCCCCAGCACCGAGCCGCCACCGAAGCCGGCCCACCGCGCCCGCCCCCTCAAGCGCAGCGCGTCCGCTCTGCCGCGGGCCCGCCGCGCCACCGCCTCCCCGAGTGCGTGCGACAGGCCCGCCCCCAGCCCCAGCGAAAGCAGCACCAGCCCCAGCAACTGCAGGGCCGGGAGGGGATCCTCCACGTCCAGCCCGAGCAGGTGCGCCGTTCCACCCACCAGCAGCCCCACGTAGACGACGTTGAGCGCCCACCCCACCTTGCCCACCCACCCCAGCGCGCTCACCAGCCGCTGCAGCGGGGGCGGGGCGTGCGCTGCGCCGGAGGCGGGCACGTACGGGAGGTGGGACTGCAGCAGCGCGAAGGCGTCTGCCCACTCGGCCACGTGCCACGCGGGCACCGGCTCACCGGGAGAGGTGGCAAAGCGCGCCGCCACCCGCCCCTCCACGTCCAGCTGTACCCAGAGGGCACCACGGCGCAGCAGCCGCTCGCACGCCGCGCGCACGGGCGGGTTCAGCACGGCCTCCATCAGCCCGGGCGGCGCGGCCGGGGCGTCCACGTAGACGAAGGCGTCGAACTCGGAATCCCCCGTCTGCCACTCGTGCACGAGCCCGGAGGCGCGCGCCTCGCGGTGGGCCATGCCCTCGCGGCCGAGCGTGATGCCGAGCGGCCGCGGCGCCGCGGGCAGCTTCCCGTCCCGCCGCGCCACCGCCTCGTAGTCCGCCCAGAGCGTCACCCCGGTGGGATCGTCGTCGTTGTCGAGTGACACCTCCACCGCCACCCCGCCGGAGGCGTGGCCCACGGTGAACGCACGCCCTCCCGGCTCTCCCCTGCGGGCGAGGCGCGCGGCGAGTTGCTCGGGCGTGGTCAGCATGGGGCCCGGAGGTGTCCCCGGGGCGGGCGCGCCCTAGTTCACCGTGAGGGTGGGCAGCTGGCTTGCCTGGAAGCCGTTGGACAGGCTGTCCAAGTCTACGTACGTCCAGGTGGCGCCGCCGTTGGTGGAGAAGCGCAGCCCGTAGCGGTAGGTGCCGGCGGTCAGCGGCTTGATCTCCGCCTTGAACTCGTCGTTGTTGCCGCAGGGGTTGGAGGCGCCGTTGGTGCAGGTGGACTCGTAGGAGGCCGCCGTCCAGGTGAAGGCCCCCGGGGTGGCAGCAGGATCCGCGTTGGCCGGCCCGTAGCCGCCCTGTGCCAGCACGCCCACCGGCTCGCCCGCCGCGGCAGTGCCCTGGTCGGCCGGGCCGCCGCCGTTGTCCACGAACAGCCGCGCGTAGGCGGTCAGCGCGCTGCCCAGGCTGATGGTCTGCGCGGAGGTGGGGAACTGGTGGGTGCCCCACCCGATGGACAGGTTGCTGCCCACCACCAGCTTCACGCTGCCGCTCACCGCGGGGGTGACGCCGTCGCTCACCGTGGCGGTCAGCGTGTAGGTGCCGGGGGCGAGGTTGGTGGCGGTGAAGTTGGTGGTGGCGGCGGTGGCGGCGCTGAACAGGGCACTGGCGGCCCCGTTGAGCGTCCACGCGTAGGTGAGCGTGTCGCCGTCGCCGTCGGACGCCACCACGGAGGCGGACACCGTCCCGCCCGGCAGCGCCCCGGGCTGGGACAGCGAGACGGCGTGGATGCGGGGCGTGAAGTTCACCTGGCCGTTGATGGTGATGGAGCCGGTGGTGGGCGGCGGGGAGCTGCAGGTGAGCGCGCTGGCGCCCACCAGCGAGACGGTGGCGGTGGCCCCAGCGGTGACCGTGACGGAGGTCATCCCCGTGCACTCCACCACGCCGTTCTTGGTGGTGGAGACGGTGACGCTGCGGTTGGCGCCCGCTGGCACGCCCTTGATGGTGCCGGTGAGCGTGCCGCCGCCGAGCGACAGCGGCACCACGATGGGCGAGGCAATCCCGGTGCCGCTCACCGTGGCGGAGGCGGAGTCGGGGGTGCGCGTGGCGTCGAAGGTGGCGGACACGGCGATGTCGCCGAGCTGGTCCGTGCAGGTGAGCAGCAGCGTCGCGGGCACGGTGGCGCCGGCCGTCACCGTCACCGTCGTGGTGCCGGTGCAGACCTCCACCTGGTTGGGCGCCGTCCCCGTGTAGGCCTTCACCACCACCGTCTTGGAGCCGGTGGGCACCGAGGCCACCGTCCCCTCGGCGCGGTCGCCGTTGAGGGTGAGCGCCCCGGTCATGGCCTGGGTCAGCCCGTCACCGGTGATGCTGTAGTCCGCGCTCGTCACGTCCGCCTTGCCGAGCGGAAAGCCGATGGTGACGGTGCCCGAGTCAGACGCGGGCCCGCCGCACGCGGAGGCGAGGAGCAAGGGGACGAGCCAGGACAGCCGCGGAGACGCGCCGCGCAGGGCGCCGGGGGAGTTGTTCGAGGTCATGGGATGGAATTGTGCTCCGGCCGCGAGCCGCGCTTCAAGCACCCAACCTCTAATGGGTTCCATGAGCCCATCTGGCGGTGTTCGTCCCCGCGCCTACACGTAGAATGTGAAGCCGTGAGCCTGGTGCGATTCCCCTCCTCGTGTGCGCTCGCCCTGCTGGCCGCCGCGCTCGGCGCCCGGTCCGCGGCAGCGGGCGTGGTCCCCCACCGCAGCTTCCACCGGCTTGTCACCACCAACGGCCACCTCGTGGCCAGCTACGACCGCGGCGGCCGCCGGGTAGACACGCTGCTCGAGCACCCCTACCGGTTCGCCGCGCCGCGCCTGCCGGACGCGGATCTCTGCTTCTCCGCGGACGAGACGCGGGACCTCGCGTTCGATCTCTCCTTCGGCGTGCGCGCCCGCGACGGCGCCACCACCACGCACGAGTGGCTCGGGGCCCGCGCGCTGGACGAGGCGCGGCTGGAGCCGGGCACCAACGTGGTGGTGGCCTCCCAGCACGCGGGGCCCGGCCGCGCGCTCGAGGCGGTGACGCGCGTGGTG
>VGRA01000531.1 GCA_016875515.1 Deltaproteobacteria bacterium
ACCTGCTTCGCGGTGGAGGGGCGCCCGGCCGGGCTCACCGTGGCGCGCAAGGAGGACAAGATGGGCCACCGCGCGTCCGACACGGTGGGGCTCACCTTCGAGGAGGTCCGCGTCCCGGTGCACAACCGCATTGGCGAGGAGGGCGAGGGCTTCCGCATTGCCATGGAAACGCTGGACAACAGCCGCCCGCTGACCGCCATGATCTCCGTCGGCCTGGCCCGCGCCGCCATGGAGCACGCCATTGCCTACGCCAAGGAGCGCAAGCAGTTCGGCCAGCCCATTGGCGCCTTTCAGGGCATCCAGTTCCTCATCGCGGACATGGGGATGAACGTCCACGCGGCCCGGCTGCTCACCTACCAGTCGGCGTGGATGCTGGACGCGGGGCAGAAGAACACCCTCATGTCCAGCTACGGCAAGAGCTTCGCCGCGGACATGGCCATGAAGGTGACCACGGACGCGGTGCAGGTGTTCGGCGGCTACGGGTACACGAAGGAGTACCCGGTGGAGAAGCTGATGCGGGACGCCAAGCTGATTCAAATCTACGAGGGCACCAGCCAGGTGCAGCGGCTGGTCATTGCCCGTGAACTGTTCAAGTGAACCGCAGGCCCATCCGGGGGTTGCCGCTCCCGGGCGGCGCCGCTAGATAGCTGCCGTTGAACTTCAACACGCTGCGTCATGACCGGCGCGGCGGACTGCAGCACCCCACAAGGAGGAAGAGACCGTGAAGATCCTCGTCACCGCCAAGCGCGTGGAAGACTACGAGTCGAAGATCAAGGTGAAGCCGGACGGGTCCGGCATCTTCCTCGAGGGGCTGAAGTACAAGATCAATCCGTTTGACGAGATTGCAGTGGAAGAGGGGCTCCGGCTCGCGGCCAAGCATGGCGGCGAGGTGGTGGTCGCCTCGGTGGGCGGCAAGGAAGTGCAGGAGCAGCTGCGCCACGCGCTCGCCATGGGGGCGCACAAGGCCGTGTGGGTGAACCACGCGGGGCCGCTGGACCAGCTGGGCGTGGCCGGGCTGCTCGCCAAGGTGTGCGAGCAGGAGAAGCCGGACATGGCCATCCTCGGCAAGCAGGCCGTGGACGACGACCAGAACCAGGTCGGCCAGTACCTGGCGGAGCTGCTCGGCTGGGGCATGGCCACCTTCGCCTCCAAGGTGGAGTCCCTGGAGTCGGACGCGGAGAAGGCCAAGGCCCCGGGCCTGGCGGTGTCCGCGGACGGCAAGGCGGTGCGCGTGGTGCGCGAGGTGGACGGCGGCCTGGATACGCTGGACGTGCAGCTGCCGGCGGTGGTCACCACGGACCTGCGGCTCAACCAGCCGCGCTACGCCTCCCTGCCCGGCATCATGAAGGCCAAGAGCAAACCCATTGCGGAGCTGACCCCCGCCGGCCTCGGCGTGGACGTCACCCCGAAGCTGACCATCACGAAGATGGCGGCGCCCCCCGCGCGCAAGGCCGGCATCAAGGTGCCGGACGTGGCGACGCTGGTGGAGAAGCTGAAGTCCGAGGCCAAGGTCGTCTGAGCCCCACAGGAGACACGCACATGTCCATCGTCCTCATCGTCGCGGAACTCCAGCCGAGCGGGCAGCTCCGCAAGGCCACCCTCAACGCCGTCACCGCCGGCCGCCAGCTGGCGGAGAAGACGGGTGGCGAGCTTCACCTGGCCGTGCTGGGGGCCAACCCCGCCCCGGTCGCGGAGGAGCTCAGGGGCTTCGGCGCCAGGGCCATCCACACCGTGGGGGGGCTCTCCCAGTACGTGGCGGAGCCGTACACCGCCGCGCTGTCCCAGTTGGTGCAGTCCGTGAAGGCGGACTACGTGGGCATGGCCGCCACCGCGGTGGGGCGCGACCTGCTTCCCCGCGTGGCCGGGCGCCTCCGGGCCGCCATGGCCTCCGAGGTGATGGGCTACGAGGGCTCCGGCGCGGACGTGCAGTTCCAGCGGCCCATGTGGGCCGGCGCCGTCATCGCCACGGTGAAGCTGACCACGGCCTTGAAGGTGCTCAGCTTCCGCGGCACCGAGTTCCCCATGGCGGAGCCCACCGGGGGCGCCTCCGAGGTGAAGGCCTTCACGGCAAGCATCCCTGCGTCCAAGACGGCGTTCGTGGACTTCAAGGAGGTCAAGAGCGCGCGCCCCAACCTGACCGAGGCCCGGGTGGTGGTGTCCGGCGGCCGCGGCACCAAGGGGGATTTCAAGGAGGTGGAGGCGCTCGCGGACCTGCTCAACGGCGCGGTGGGCGCCTCGCGCGCGGTGGTGGACGCAGGGTGGGTCCCCAACGACTACCAGGTGGGCCAGACGGGCAAGGTGGTGGCTCCCACGCTGTACGTGGCGGCCGGCATCTCCGGGGCCATCCAGCACCTGGCGGGCATGAAGGGGAGCAAGACCATCGTCGCCATCAACAAGGACGGCGACGCCCCCATCTTCCAGGTGGCGGATTACGGCCTGGTGGCGGACCTGTTCAAGGCGCTGCCGGAGCTGCGCGAGTCCCTGGCGAAGCTGAAGGGGTAGACCCCTCGCGCGTCCGCGCGTGACGCTGGAGCCCCAGGCGCCCGGCCGGTCCCGTGACAGGGGCTGGACCGGGCGCTGGTGTTTCCGGTGGGGATTGCGATGTGTCTGTTCGAACTGCACGGCATCCAGCGCTGCGCGCGCCTGCTGGATTCCGCCAGGCGGGGACACGTCCCGTCCTTGGTGAAGCGACTCGCAGAGCCGGGATGACGCAGGCTCAGGGCGTGCAGGTGCGCGGCCCCAGCGGGAGGCCCGGGTCCACCGCCAGTCCGAGCGTCAGGACGCCGCCGTGCGTGGTGCCCAGGTAGAAGTGGGCCTCCTCCGCCGTGCCGCCGATGAAGGAGAGGTCTCCCGGCCCCGTCTCGTACCCCGCCGCTACCACGACCGCCCGCG
>VGRA01000532.1 GCA_016875515.1 Deltaproteobacteria bacterium
CGTTGAGCAGTACGAAGGTCTCCTGGCGCACCCCCAGGGACAGCCCCACCGCGCTCATGTTGGCGGTGCCGCCCGTGTACACGCCCACGAGCATACCGGCCATCATCCACCACTCGTCCGAGGCGCCGCGGAAGAGCCAGCCGGTGAGGCCGGCCGCCACCACGGCGGAGACGCAGGCCAGGGCGAAGCTCACGAGCGTGGGGCGGGCAAGCTTCAGCCAGGCGCGCAGGTCCGTGCCCAGCAGCAGCAGCGGGATGCCGAGCGGGACCACTGCCTCTCCCAGGGTGAGCGCCAGCTTCGGGTCCAGGGGCAGCGCGTTGCCCAGCCCAATGCCCAGCGCATACGCGAGCAGCACCGGCCCCAGCACGCCCGCCAGCCGGTTGCGCCCGCACAGCCACAGCACCCCCGCCGGGCCGGCGATGACGGCAAGAATCTCCAGCACCGTGAGCAGCCCGGGCACGGGCGGTTACCCCTCCACCTCGTACAGCCCGTCCATGAACTCGCCGATGAAGCCCTGCACCATCTGCGGGTCCGCCACCTGGCCGATCATCCCGTACATGGCGGCGCTCCCCTCCGGGGCGGGCTCGCCGCGCTGCAGCGAGGCGGCGCACTCGGACAGGTCCCTGAGGAACAGGTCCGCCACCTTCTCGTGCGCGGGCGTCACCATGCAGTGCAGGGCGGGCGGCCCCATCTGCCGGTCCAGCTTCCAGCCGCGCGCCTCCATGGCGTCCCCCAGCTCGTAGACGTTCAGCTCGTCCGAGGTGAAGGCGAAGATGGCGTACTTCGCCTCGCCGAGCAGGCGCAGGCCGGGGATGGCGCGGATGCCGGCCTTCAGCTTGTCCGCGGTGTCCAGGATGGTCTTGTGCAGCCGCAGGTACCCGGCTTCGCCCAGGTAGTTCATGACGCCCCACGCCGCGGCGATGGCGCCGCCGGGCCGGGTGCCGAGCGCGGACGGGGAGGCGTAGATGCCGCCCGGCCAATCGGTGCGGGAATAGAACTGGTGCCGGCGCAGGGCCTTGTCCTTGTAGAGGACGAGCGACGCCCCCTTGGCGGCAAACCCGTACTTGTGGATGTCCGCCGAGAGGCTGGTGACGCCGTCCAACTCGAAGTCGAACGGCGGCACCTCTACGCCCAGCTTGCGCGCGAACGGGAGGTGGAAGCCCCCGAGGCAGGCGTCCACGTGCAGCAGCAGGCCGCGCGCCTTCGCCAGCGCGGCGAGTTCGCGGATGGGGTCCACCACGCCGTGCGGGTAGGCCACGGCGGAGCCCACAAGCAGGGCGGTGTTGGGGGTGATGCGCCTTTCCACCTCCGCCACGTCCACGCGGAAGTCCGGCCCCACCGGGGCGTGGACCGCCTTCACGCCGAAGTAGTGCGCCGCCTTGTCCAGCGCGGGGTGGCAGGTGATGGGCAGCACCACCTCCGGGGCGGTGATGCCGCGCTCGGCCCGGGCCCACTCGCGGGCGGTCTTCATGGCCATCAGCAGGCTCTCCGTCCCGCCGGAGGTCATGGTGCCGGCCGCCTCCGCGGTGCCGTGGAAGAGGGTGCAGGCCATGGAGACCACCTCCGCCTCGAAGCGGCGGAGCGACTGGAAGGCAAGGGGGGACAGGCCGTTCTCGCTCATGAACTCGTTGTAGGCCGCCTCCAGAAAGCGCTTGAGCTCCTCGCCGCCGAAGTAGACGAGGCTGAAGGTGCGCCCCTCGCGCCAGTTGGCGTCTGCGACGCGCATGGCGCGCATGCGGGCGAGCACGTCGTCATGGGACTGGCCGGCGGGGGGGAGCGGGAGCGGGTGGGGCATGGGGCCGCGTTGTAGGCAAGGTGGCCGTCTGCTACCAAGTCGGCGTGTCATTTTTCGTCCGAACGTTGGGTCTGTGGACCCTCACCGCCGCGGTCGCCTGCGCGCCCGCCACCCCGCCCCCCACGCGCGAGACCGTCACCCTCACGGGGGACGGCTACAGCCGCGGGCTGCAGCACGGGCAGCAGCTGAAGGCGAAGATCCACGGCTTCTACACCACGCTGCTCACCAGCTCGCTTTTGCCCTACCTCAACCGCGAGCAGCCGGAGATTGCGCTCGCGCTGCCGGCCTACGCGGGCCCGGACTACGCGGACGGGAAGTTCAGCTACGCGCTGCTGCGGGACTCGGCGAAGAAGCTGGAGCGCGGCATCCCGCGCGCCATCCGGGACGAGCTGAAGGGCATCTCGGACGGCTCAGGGCTGCCGTACGACGACGTGCTCATCCTCAACACCTTCGTGGACACGGTGATGGCGGTGCGCGCCGTCACCGCGGCCATCAAGCAGGCGAAGGCCCCCGCGGTGACGTCGCTCGAGTTCCTGGGCGCGGCGGCAGACGGCGCGGACAACGACGCGGACGGCGAGGTGGACGAGGACGGCGAGGGGACGTACGCGCCCTACGTGCCGAGCGCCGTGGCGCTGGCCCGCGAGCTGCCCGCCACTGCGTCCATCCGCGTCACCTTCACCGCGCCGGACGGGGTGGACCCGGCCACCGTGCGCTTCACGCTGGGACAAGCGGTGTACGAGCAGGGGAGCCCGGGGCTGGTGCTGGAGGAGGTGGACGCCACCACGCTGCGCGCCACCCTGACGCCCCCGGCGCCGCTGCCCGGCGGCGCGGTGGTGGGGCTGTCGCTGAACGCAGGCGACAAGGCGGTGCTGGAGAGCCCGCCGCCTGCGCACGCGCGCTTCATGCGGGACGAGCGGCTCACCTTCACCACGGCGGGGGCGGGCAGGGCGCTCTCCGAGGTGCCCAACTCGGCGGCGGACGACGGGCGCAGCCAGCCCCCGGCGCTCTCGTTTGCGCTGCGGGGGAGCGCCACGGCGGACGGCAAGCCGCTGCTGGCGCAGAACTTCGCGCTGCTGGACGCCAACACCGCGCACAA
>VGRA01000533.1 GCA_016875515.1 Deltaproteobacteria bacterium
GCCGCCGCCTGGCCCTCCCTCAAGGCCCTCGCCCAGCAGCTGCCGCAGGTGGCTACCCTGGAGCCCGGCGCCGCCCTCTCCCGCCTGTCCGCCAGCCTCGCCACCGCGGGCGTCAGGGTGTTGGCGGCCTACGCCCTGCTCGCCGTGGCGGACGTGCTGCTGCAGCGGTTCCGCTACTTCAAGCGGATGCGGATGACGAAGGAGGAGGCCAAGCGGGAGTACAAGGACGACGAGGGCGACCCCATGCTGAAGGGCCGCCGCAAGCGGCGCCACCGCGAGATCCTCAAGGGGCGCGCTGCCACCGAGGTCCCCAAGGCAGACGCGGTGGTGGTGAACCCCACCCACATCGCCGTGGCGCTGCGCTACCGGCGCGGCGAGGACAAGGCGCCCCGGGTGGTGGCCAAGGGCAAGGGGCCGGCCGCGGACCGCATCCGCGAGCTGGCCCGGGAGAACGGTGTGCCCATCGTCCGGGACGTCCCGCTGGCTCGGCTCCTGCATAAGCGCGTCAAGGTCGGCGGGGCGGTGCCGGCGGAGACGTACAAGGCGGTGGCGGCGGTGCTCGCGTTCGTCTGGAAACTTCAGGGGAAGCAGCCGCAGGCCGCGGCCGGTTCGCGGAGGACGTAGCGCATGAACGGGCAGCAGCAGCAGTCTGGCGTCGGGGCGGAGGCGCTGCTGGCACTCTCGGTGATGTCCGTGCTGGGCATCATGATCATCCCGCTGCCGCCGCTGCTGCTGGACGTGCTGCTGGCGTTCAACGTGGGGCTGTCGGTCCTGGTCCTGCTCATCTCGCTGAACCTGCGTCGGGCGGTGGAGTTCTCCGTCTTCCCGTCCCTGCTGCTCATCACCACGCTGTTCCGGCTGTCGCTCAACGTGGCCACCACCCGCCTCATCCTGCTGCACGGCAGCGAGGGGGCCGGGGCGGTGGGGCACGTGATTGAGACCTTCGGCCGCTTCGCCGTGGGCGGCTCGATGGTGGTGGGCGCGGTCATCTTCCTCATCCTGCTGGTGGTGAACTTCGCGGTCATCACCAAGGGCTCGGGGCGCATCTCCGAGGTGTCCGCGCGCTTCACGTTGGACGCGTTGCCCGGCAAGCAGATGGCCATTGACGCGGACCTGGCCGCGGGGCTGATTGACGAGAAGCAGGCCCGCGAGCGCCGCTCGGGGCTGGAGGCGGAGACGGAGTTCTTCGGCGCCATG
The DNA here is from genome assembly GCA_016875515.1 of Deltaproteobacteria bacterium. Lineage (GTDB taxonomy): Bacteria > Myxococcota > Myxococcia > Myxococcales > Myxococcaceae > VGRA01. The sequence goes on from VGRA01000533.1 coordinate 1,198, forward strand.
GACGGCGCGAGCAAGTTCGTCCGCGGGGACGCGGTGGCGGGGCTGGCCATCACGGCCATCAACATCGTGGGAGGGCTGATGCTGGGGCTCATCCGGGACGGCATGTCGCTGTCCGCCGCGGTGGAGACCTACACGCTGCTCACGGTGGGTGACGGCCTGGTCTCCCAGATGCCGGCGCTGCTGGTATCCACCGCCGCCGGCATCGTGGTGACGCGGGCGGCGGGCTCGGACCTGGGCTCGCAGGTGAGCGGCCAGTTGTTCGGGAACGCGCGGGTGCTGCAGTACACCTCCGCGGTGATGGGGGCCATGGCGCTCATCCCGGGGCTGCCCTTCGTGCCCTTCATGGGGCTGGCGGCCGCCACGTACTTCATGAGCCGCCGCGCCGGGAGCCCCGAGGCGGCGGCCGCGGCGGCCCTGCAGAAGCAGGGGGCGGAGGAGCCCAAGAGGGAGCGCATCCAGGACCTGCTGCAGCTGGACGCGGTGGAGCTGGAGGTGGGGATGGGGCTGCTGCCCCTCATTGATCTGCAGCGCGGGGCGGAGCTGCCCGGCCGCGTCACCACGCTGCGCAAGCAGCTGGCGTCCGATCTGGGCGTGGTGCTCCCATCCGTGCACCTGAAGGACGACCTGCGGCTGGGTCCCAATGACTACCGCATCAAGCTGCGCGGCATTGAAGTAGGCAGCGGCCAGGTCTACGCAGACCGCATGATGTCGTTGGACCCGTCCGGCAACGCCCCCGCGTTCGACGGGCTCCCGGGGAAAGATCCGGCCTTCGGGCTGGCGGCGGTGTGGATTGCCCCGGCCCAGCGCGGGCAGGCGGAGGGCATGGGGCTCACGGTGGTGGACCCCTCCGCGGTGATGACCACGCACCTGTCGGAGATCCTCCGGCGCAACGCCCACGAGCTGCTCGGGCGTCAGGAGGTCCAGGAGCTGCTCGGGGCCTGCGCCAAGGAGGCACCCAAGCTGGTGGAGGACGCGGTGCCGGGCACTGTCACGCTGGGGGAGCTGGTGCGCGTGCTCCGGGGGCTGCTGCGGGAGGGCGTCTCCGTGCGAGACCTGCGGACCATCCTCGAGGCGGTGGCGGACGCCGCGCCTCGGAGCAAGGACACCAACTTCCTGGTGGAGCAAGCCCGGCGCCGGCTGGCCCGGCAGATCACCTCCCGCGTAGCGGACGGCACCGGCGTGGTGCGAGCGCTGACGCTGGACCGCCCCACCGAGGACGCGCTGCGCTCCACCCTGGGCAACTCCGAGGGGGAGGCCGCGCTGGCCCCGGACCTGGACCGCGCCCGCGCCCTCATGCGCTCGCTGGAGACCCGGGTCAGCGCCTTGACGGCCTCCGGCCACCCCGCCGTCATTCTGGCGCCCCCGGACCTCCGGAAGCCCCTCTTCGACTTCGCCTGCCGGTTCCTCCCGGAGCTGCAGGTCATCACCGCTCGGGAACTGGTGCCCGGCACGACTGTTGAACCTGCAGGGACCATCCAGCTGCAAGCCGCAGCTGCGTGACGGGACCCTGACACATGTCCAACTCGCCGCGTACGCCCCCCACCGTCCGGACCTTCCGCGCCCCTGACGCCCGCACCGCCCTCAAGGCGGTCAAGGATGCACTCGGGCCAGATGCCGTCATCCTCACCATGAAGGAGGTGCCGGGCACCATGTTCCGGCGCGGGGAGGTGGAGATTGTGGC
>VGRA01000534.1 GCA_016875515.1 Deltaproteobacteria bacterium
CCTCGGACAGCGCGCGCCGGATCTCCTCCTCCACCTGCTCGCGGGGGAGCGCCACCTCGGCGGGAGGAGGCTGAGCCAGCACCATCCCCCCCTGCCCCAGCTGGCTCAGCCGGGCATGGACCACCGCCGCCGCTGCCCCGGGGTCCTCCACGCGGTGCTCCAGGGCAAGCCCCGAGCTGGCGCTGAAGAACGCCGGGAACTCGCCGGTGCGCACGCCCACCACCGGGACGCCCAGTGCCTCGAGGTGCTCGAGCGTCTTGGGCAGGTCCAGGATGGACTTGGCCCCCGCGCACACCACCGCCACCGGGAACCGGGCAAGCGCCTGAAGGTCCTGGGAGATGTCCCACTCCCGCTCCACACCCCGGTGCACGCCGCCAATCCCCCCCGTGGCGAACAGCCGGACGCCCACGGACGCCGCCAGTTCGCACGTGGCGCTCACCGTGGTCCCGCCGGTCCGCTGCTGGGCAGCGGCCACGCAGAGATCGCGCGAACCCAGCTTCAAAAGGCCCGCCTCGCTCGCGAGCCGCTCCAACTCCGCGCGCTCGAGCCCCACCCTCAGCACGCCGTCCACCACGGCCGTTGCCGCCGGGACGGCCCCCGCGTCCCGCACCGCCTGCTCGCACGCACGCGCGGCCTGCAGGTTGTGGGGGCGCGGGAGCCCCTGCGCCACCACGCTGGTCTCCAGCGCCACCACGGGGCGCCCGGACGCGAGAGCGTCCCGCACCTCCGCCGAGACGAGCGGCTTCACCTCGACCTCACCTTCTCCACCACCAGGGAATAGTCGGCAATCTTCTTGTCCAGCGTGGGGCGGCTGATCCCCAGGATCTGCGCCGCGAGGATCTTCTTGCCTCCCGCTTCCCGGAGCGCCTCCGAGATGGCGTCGCGCTCCAGGCGGCTGATCCGCTCGGCCAGCGTTTGACCGTCACCGCCCCCCGGTTCCGAGCTCCGCTGGCCCCCTGGGGGAGCCCCGCCCTGGAACTCGGGCGGCAGCATCAGGGCAGTCACCTCCCGCTCGGCGTAAAGCAGTCCCAGGCGATCCGCAAGAATCTCCAACTCACGCACGTTGCCCGGCCACGGGTATGCCGCCAACATCCGGAGTGCGTCCGGACTCAGGTTCAGGATTCGCCCCTCGCTGAAGGCCGCCAGCAGGGCAGGCACGTCCCCGGTGCGTTCCCGAAGCGGCGGCACCTGCACCTGGCTGCCGGCCAGGCTCCCGGCCAACTCCGCGTCCAGCCCGCCCTCTGCCACGAGGGTCTCCAAGGCCGCACGCGCGGTCGCCACGAGTCGGATGTCCACGCGTTCCTGCCGGGCCACGCCGCCCAGCCGCTGCAGCAGGCGGACCACCCGCTCCGCCAGGGCGCGCGGGAGCGCCTCCACCCCGGCAAGCACGAGCGTCCCCCCGTCCGCACGCATGGGGGCAGACCGCCTCGCAGGGAGTCCCTCGCCGCTCGGCGCGCCAAAGAGCTCCAGTTCCACCGCGGATGCCGCGCAATCCACCACCACGAACGGTCCCCGCGGTCGGTCTCCGTGCGCGTGGAGATGGCGAGCCAACAGGCGGCGCCCCGTGCCGGGCTCCCCGTGGATCACCACGGAAGCGCTGCCAGGAGCCACCCGGCGCAGCTTGTCGAGGCACACCCGGAACGGCCGCGCCGTCCCCACGGGTGCCCGCGCGGGCACGGGCGTAGCCGCCGCCCGCAACGCAGCGCACTGTTCCCCTGCCAGCCGGGCAGCCACCGCCGCCAGCCGCGCCTCCCGGTCCTCCTGCGGATCCCCCCGGCGCAGGAAGATCACTCCCCAGGGCGCCCCTTCTCCCGCAGCCAAGGGGGCCACCAGGTCCCCCCCTGCGCGGACCACCTCCCGTCGCTCCAGCGCGGCCTTGAGCAACTCGCGAGGGATCTCCACCCCCTCGGAGCTGCCCCCGGCCACCACCAGCGTGGACAACTCACCGGGCTCCCCCACCAGCACCGCGACCCGGCCTCCTGCCGCGCTGCGAAGCCACTCCGCAGCGCGCCTCAACGCCTGCACCTCGGAACCCGCACCGGCGAGCGCCACGGCGGCGCGCAGGGCCGCGTCACCGCCTCCCACAACGGCCAGGAGGTCCTCGAGCGGCACCGACGACGCCCCCGCCCCGCCCGAGTCCGTCACCGAGGCGAGGGACGAGGGCTCGTAGAGCACCGTCGTGTCCCCCACCTGAACGCGGTCACCGGGAAGCAGCACCACCGGGACCTCGATCCGCTCGCCGTTGACGAGCGTGCCGTTGCGGCTCCCGAGATCCTCAACACGAGCCTGCCCGTCCACCCACTCCAGCTTGGCGTGTCGGCGACTGACTCGGTGATCTTCCAGGGGGACCTCGCAGGACGGAGAACGACCCAGGGTCAGCTCGCCTTCGAGCTGGAATCGATTGCCCGCGGAGGGGCCGGTCACCAGGAGCAGGACGGGCATGGCGCGTTCGTGCAGCCTAGCCGAACTCGGCCCCGGCGCCGCGGCTCAGGAGGGCTTCTCCGCGCCGAGCAGCGCCTCCAGCTCTTCCGAGTCCAGCGTCTGCCCCTCGTGCGTCACCGCCAGGGCGTTCACGCGGGACTCGTCCAGTTCCACCTGGACGCCCTTGCGCCACTCCGTCGTCTGCGAACTGCCGTCCACCAACCGGGCCACAAGCGAGCCCTCCTCCCAGGCCAGCACCTCCGCCCAGAGATCTTCCTGGGCAGGTGGCCCCTCGGCGTCCGGGTGCGTCTCGAACCGGACGCGCACCAGGAACTGGGTGGGTTCCATCAGGCCCTTTCGTAGAAAGCGCCCCTTGAAAGCCGGGAGGTTCTGCTGCGCGTGCGCCAAGAGCCGCTCCGTCAGTTCCGGGTCCTCTTCGTCGAAGCGG
>VGRA01000535.1 GCA_016875515.1 Deltaproteobacteria bacterium
AGGGAGACGCCGCCGCGAAGGATGCAGGGGGGCTGGTGGGCGGCAGCGAGCCCATGAAGCGGCTGCGCGCCCAGCTGCAGCGCGCCGCCGCCGCGGAGGCCACGGTGCTGGTGCGCGGCGAGAGCGGCACCGGCAAGGAGTTGGTCGCCCGGCAGTTGCACCAACTCTCCCCCCGCGCCCGCGGGCCGTTCATCACGGTGCACTGCGCCGCGCTGGCGGAGACGCTCCTGGAGAGCGAGCTGTTCGGCCACGAGAAGGGGGCCTTCACCGGGGCGGCGAAGCGCAAGCTCGGCCGCTTCGAGCTGGCGGACGGCGGCACGCTGTTCCTGGACGAGATTGGGGAAATTTCCCCCGCCGTCCAGACGAAGCTGCTCCGCGTGCTCCAGGAGCACGAGCTGCAGCGGGTGGGCAGCGAGGAGACGGTGAAGGTGGACGTGCGGGTGGTGTGCGCCACGCACCGGGACCTCAAGGCCGAGGTGGCTGCCGGCCGCTTCCGCGAGGATCTCTACTACCGCCTCCACGTGGTCCCGCTGCTGCTGCCCCCGTTGCGAGACCGGCCCGAGGACTTCCCGCAGCTGGCCACCGCGCTGCTCGCCCGCCACGCCCCGCGCGTCAACCGGGCCGTCACGTCGCTCTCGCCGGAAGCGCTCGCCGTCCTGGCCCGCTACCCGTGGCCCGGCAACGTGCGGGAGCTGGAGAACGCGCTGCAGCAGGCGCTCGTCTTCGCCGAGGGGCCGGTGCTGCAGTCCGCGGACCTGCCCGCGTTCCTGCAGGAGGGGGCGCGCGCAGCCGCCACCGGACCGGGATCGGGGCTGCCGGAGCTCAAGGGGGACCGCTCGCTCAACGACGTGCTGGAGGAGCTGGAGCGGGAGCTCATCCGGCGCGCCTACGAGAAGGCGGCCGGGGTGAAGACCGAGACGGCCCGGCTGCTCGGCATCAAGACGTCCGCGCTCTATTACAAGCTGGAGAAGTACGGGTTCATCCAGAAGGGGGAGGCGCCCCCCGAGCCCTGAACGCGCCCTCCACGGCGCCTCGGATTTTCGAGGCCCCCTCCCCCGGACCTCGGAAAGCCGAGGAGGACCCGGAGCCGGGGACCGCCTAAAGCCGATTCATTCCGGACACTTGCAGGCGTGTGCCGCGTGGCGTGGTCATTGCTGGAGCCCCTCCCCATGTACCGGTCCTCCTGCCTCCTCGCCCTGCTGCTGTCCGTGGCCCCTGCCGCGGGGGCGGCCACGCTGGCGGAGGCGGAGCAGGGCTCGGCCACGGCCCGCCAGGCGCTCTCGGGGCTGCGCAGCCGCCAGCAGGCCCTCCGCGGGGAACTCTCAGCGGTGGCGAATCAGGTGGAGGCGGCCAAGGCCGCGCGTGCCGGGGAGGCGGGGGTGCTGCCCGGGGGGGAGCTCGAGCGGCTGCTGCAGCGCAGCCAGGAGCTGTCCAACCAGCTGACCGCGCTCGCACAGGAGCTGTCCTCCACGGAGGCGAAGGCGCTGGCCGCGGACGAGGCACTGTTGTCTGCGCTCAACGCGGAGGTGGAGCAACTCCGGTCTCGGGCCACTGCCGCGGGGCGGGCAGAACGTCCGGCGGTACTGGGCCGGCTGCGGTCCCTGCGCGAGGCGCAGCTGCGGGTGATGGCGCGCCTGCCCCCGGCCTACGTGCCCTCGCTCCCCACCCGCAGCTCGGAGGACCCCGAGGAGCTGCTCGAGCAGGCGGATGCGCTGCGCGACGGCGAGGACAAGGCGCGCGCGCAGCTGCAGCGGGCGCAGCAGCGGCTGGAGCAGGCCCGCGCCGCCCGGGAGCTGGACCGGCGCATGGGGGACTTCTCCCGGGACGACGCGCTGTTCGACGACAGCGACCGCCGCTTCCGGATGCGGCGAGACATCGTCAGCGAGCAGTCGGCGCGCTCGGACAGCCCGCCGCAGTCCGGGGGCGTCGAGGCGGCCAACGCTGCCGCCCCGTCCTCCGCGGGTGGCGCCGGCACGGGCTTCGACTCGGCCCCGGCAGCGCCCAACTCGCCTGCCTCGCCCACCGGCCCCACCACCGTGACGGTGACGGCGAAGGACTCGCTGCCGCAGGTGGGGCGCATGCAGGCGGGCCAGGCCGCGCTCGAGGAGGAGGACGTGGCCTTCCTGGAGGTGGAGGTGAAGCGGCTGCGGCGCCAGGCAGAGGCGCTCGGCACCCGCGCCGGGGAGTTGGAGAAGAAGGCAGCCACGCTCGGCGGCAGGTAGGCTCCTGGGGGGGCTGGGAGGCCGCTCAGTTGCAGCTGCCGCCCGCCTGGCACTTCTTCCCGCTGCCGCAGGAGACGCCGGCGCAGTCCGGGTCCGCGCAGTTGGCAAGGCCGTCCCCGTCCTCGTCCCCGGAGTTCTGGCTGCAGGTGGTCTCCTTCTTCACGCCGGCGCCGCAGGTGCAGCCGAAGCCGCCATCCACGTTGCACGGCGCGCCGTTGCAGTTGAGGTCCGCGCAGTCGGCAAGGCCGTTGCAGTCGTTGTCCCAGCCGTCGCGGCAGGAGGACTCGGTAGGCGGGGCCACGCCACCGTCGCAGGTGCAGCCGCCGGACAGGCACACCGCCGAGGTGGGGGCGGCGCGGCAGAAGGCGCCGTCCAGGCAGTCCTCCAGGTCTGCGCAGTCGGCCTGGCCGTCCCCGTCGTTGTCGAGCCCGTCCGTGCAGGAAGTCTCCGACTTGCCGCCCCCGCTGCACACGCACCCCGCCCCGCACGTCACCGCGGCGCACGCCGGGTCGTCACAGTCCTTCTTGCCGTTGCCGTCGTTGTCCGCGCCGTCCCGGCAGTCCATCTCCGAGCGCGCGCCGGCCTTGCACCCGCAGCCCTTGCCGCAGGACTGCGCGTCGCAGTCCGGGTCCGCGCAGTCCACGAGG
>VGRA01000536.1 GCA_016875515.1 Deltaproteobacteria bacterium
AGACCCGCCTCGGCTTCAGGCCGAAGAACGGGAAGCGGAGACTCATTCCAATGTCCGCGCCCGCACGCGAGGTCTTGCAGCGTCTACGCGCCCGCAAGCCCGCGCCAGACCGGGACGACCTGGTGGTGTCAAGGTTCGGCCCTGCTGATCGCATGCAGTTCGGCCAAAGTGATCGCGTCATTGGCCCCGTTGCGGTTGCCCGTTCTGGCCCGCGCGGCAGCGCGGGGCTGGTTCGGCCAAACTGATCCGCTCACCGGGCTTCTGTGGCCCCGCCAGGAGCCTTCCGGCGCTTCGTAGGCGGTGGGTTCCGGTAGGAGTCCCCCTCGATGACCAGGATGTGGGAGTGGTGCAGGAGCCTGTCCATGGCCGCGCTGGCCAGCAGCGGGTTGCCGAAGAGCGGCGGCCACTCCTCGATGGCCCTGTTCGACGTGATGATGGTGGAGCCCTGCTCGTACCGGCGGCGCACCACCTCGTAGAGGTCCCCGGACTCGTCGGGGTTCAGCCCTCGGAGCCCCAGGTCGTCGACGATGAGCACGTCCGGGGCGGTGAGGCGCAGCAGGCGCTTCTCGTAGCTTGCGTCCGCCCTCGAGGCGCGCAGCTGCATGAGCAGTTCATGCGCGCCCACGTACAGGACGTTGGCCCCCAGCCGACACGCACGGTGTCCCAGCGCCTGGGCGAGGTGGGACTTCCCCACGCCGGTCGGTCCGATGATGAAGACGTTGTCGTGGCGCTCGACAAAGGCGCACGTGGCCAGCTCGAGCACCTTGGCCTTGGGCACCGAGCCGTTGAAGGCAAAGTCGAAGTCCTCCATCGTCTTCGCGTGCTCGAAGCTGGCGCGGCGCAGCCGCGCCGACAGCTGCTTCGCCTCGCGGCGCTCCACCTCGTCTGCCAGCAGCCGCACGAGAAACTCGCTCATGGCGAGGTTCTCCTCGGTGGCCTGCTTCATCCGCAGGTCCAGTGTCTGCATCACGCCGGACATCCTCAGCTTCTTCAGCAAGCGCATCAGCTCGTCAGTGGGGCTCATCCTTGGGTTTCCATTGTTGGAGGAGCTCGGCGGCGCTCCGTGCGAAGCGGAAGCTCTCTTGCGGAGAGCTGGTGCCCGTGGCCGCCGCCGCGGGGAGGGGCTCCAGGTCGAGCCCACGCGTGAGGATGTTCTTGAGCGCCCGGTAGTCGTAGCTGCCGAAGTGGCGCGCCCTCCGGCTGGCCCGCTCGGCCCGCTCCACCGGGTGCCGCTCCAGGTGCATCACGATGGCCTGTACCGGCCGCAGCTGGGACAGCACGTCGTCGGAGTCGAAAATCTCCTTCACGTACTGCGCCGTCTCCGGGCCGATGCGCGCCGCGCGCTCTTCCCACCACGTGCGGCTGCGGTGCCGCAGCAGCCCGCGGTGTTCCGGCAGGTGCTCGTCTACCGTGCTGCGCAGCTGCGTGCCCCGCCGCGAGTGCGTGGCCACCCGCTCGTCGTTGGCGAAGACGATGACGGTGTCCCCCGTCACCTGCAGCCACACCTTGCTGCCGATGTAGCGCCACGGCACGGAGTACAGCCGGCGGTCGTACTCGACGTGGCTGTCCCGGTGGACGGTCGCCTCCTTCCACATCACCGGCTGGTACCGCCTGGCCGGCAGCGCCCGGAGGACGTCCTTCTCCTCGCGCTCGAAGACGTCGAGCGGCCGCCGCCCCGTCGTCCCGTGGACGCGCGTGCCTGCCACCTCGCGCACCCACTGCTGCAGCTTCGGGCGCAGCACCTCGACGTCCACCTCGTCGCGCCCCGTGAAGAAATTGCCCTTCACGTACTTCACGCCCGCCTCCACCTTCCCCTTCTTCTTCGGCTGGTAGATGGGGGCAGGGTCCACCTTGAAGCCGTAGTGCCGCGCCAGCTCGCGGTAGCTGCGGTTGAGTGCCGTCGCGCCGCCCACGCCGAAGGCGGCGCGCACCACCGCCGACTTCAGGTTGTCGGGCACCACCACCTCGGGCACGCCGCCGAGTTCCTCGAAGGCCTCCACGTGCAGCTGCAGCCAGGTGGACACCTTCTGGTCGAAGACGAGCCGCGTCACCATGTGCCGGCTGTGCCCCAGCACCAGCACGAAGACGTAGGCGTTCCGCATCACCCGGCCCACCGGGTCGTACAGCTTCCCCACTGCGCCGAAGTCCACCTGGGCCACCTGCCCAGGCGTGGTGTCGACCGGGATGGCCACGTCCTCCGCGCGCACTCCACGCGCCTTCTTGAGGCGCATGCACACCCGCTTCACCGCCGACAGGCTCGCCCCGGACGCCCGGAAGGACTCGTCCTCCAAGTGCAGCCGGTCGTAGATGCCCTTCGGCCCCACCCCCTTGCCGTGCAGCGCGGTGATGCTCGCCAGCCACTGCTGCAGTGACGACACCTGCTGCGGGGCCAACTTCACGGGCAGCCGCTCCGTGACTGCCCGTTTGAGCACGTCCAACTCGGGGAGCTCGTCCGCGGGCCCCTCCAGCAGACCCGCCTCCACGAGCGCCCGGCGGTACTGCCGCTCCGTGTTCGGGCTCATCGCCAGCAGCCGGGCAATTTCCCTGTCCCCGGTCCCCATCCGGTGCAGCCGCACCAACTCCTGTAGCCGGTCCATCTCGACCCTCTTCCGCATGTGTCCTCCTTCGCGAGGGTCGCGAAGTGGCACATCCGGTGGGTCCGGTCAGGGTTCCGGGCTGGTCCGGGGACGGATCACTTTGGCCGAGCCAGGGGCGATCAGTTTGGCCGAACCAGCCACGGTCACTTTGGCCGAACCACGGAGGATCAGTTACGCCGGTCCGTTACAGGGAGATTGTCGAGGTCGAGCAGCACGGCGCGGAGCGGGCCGCCTACGGCGAAGGGCTCATGAAGCGGGTGGCCGCA
>VGRA01000537.1 GCA_016875515.1 Deltaproteobacteria bacterium
CGCTACCTGCACGCGCTGGGGCTGTCCGAGGCCCGGGTGTCGCTCGAGCTGGCGGAGGTGGACGAGCGGGAAGAGGCCGCCTCGCGCGGCCCGCCGGATGCCCGTGCCGCCGGCGTTCTGGCGCACGCGGTCCTGGAGGCGCTCCCGCTGGAGGTGCTGGTGGACGAGGGGAAGGTGGACGCGGCCGCCTCCGCCCTGCTGCGCGAGCGGGGGTTGGATCCGCACAGGGAGGATCTCCTCCGTCTCCGGGCGGAGCTGGGGGCCTTCTCCCGGGGGCCGCTCGCCCGGAAGATGGCCGCGTTGGGGCCCGGGCGGGTCCACCGAGAACTGCCGTTCCTCCTGCGCATGGAGGACCCCGGCGGAGGCTTGCGTCTGCACCTCCGCGGGCAGGTGGACCTCCTGCTGGAGGACGAGGACGGCGGGGTGACGGTGGTGGACTACAAGTACGCCGAGCGCCCCGCCGCCCCGTTCCAGGCCTACGCCTTCCAGCTGGACTGCTACGCGCTGGCGGCCCGGGGACTCGTGCGGGCGGATGTGCCCGTGCGGACCGGGCTCGTGTTCCTGCGCGGCGGGGCGGGGGAGACGCTGGTCCGCCCGGTGCAGGACTCGGCCTCCCCGGAGGGGCTCGAGCGCCGGCTGCTGGAGGGCGCCATGCGCTGGCGCTTGGCGGCCCACTCGGGACGCTGGGAGGGACTGCCCAGGTCTGCCTGTGAACAGATGCGGTGCGGCTTCGTCGCCCGCTGCCACCCCGGGAAGTCTGGGGTATAAAGGTTCACCTCATGCCCAACGTCGTCGTGGTCGGAGCGCAGTGGGGAGACGAGGGAAAGGGGAAGGTCGTGGACCTCCTCACCCAGCATGCCCAGGTGGTCGTCCGGTTCCAGGGCGGCAACAACGCGGGCCACACGCTCGTGGTGGCGGGCCAGAAGACCGTGCTGCACCTCATTCCCTCAGGCATCCTCCACCCGGGGAAGGTGTGCGTCATCGGCAACGGGGTGGTGGTGGACCCGGCCGTGCTCGCCCAGGAGATGGACGGGCTGAAGGCCCGCGGCCTCCTCAAGGACGACGGGCAGTTGCTGGTGTCCGGGAACGCGGCGCTCATCTGCCCCTGGCACAAGCAGCTGGACGTGCGGCGGGAGAAGCTGCGCGGCGGTGGAGCCATTGGCACCACGGGGCGGGGGATTGGGCCAGCCTACGAAGACAAGGTGGGGCGCCGCGCGCTGCGGGTGCGGGACCTGCTGGTTCCCGCCCGGCTGGCCCTGAAGGTGGCGGACGCGGTGGCCGCGACGGACCCGGAGTTGCGGCGCCTCGCCGAGGCAGGGGGCGCGGAGCATGTCCCGCTGGATGCCGCCGGCGTCTCCGCGGAGCTGTCCGCGCTGGGGGAGAAGCTGCGCCCCCACGTGGCGGACACGGGGGTGTACCTGGGCCACCGGGTGCAGCAGGGGGCACGCATCCTGTTCGAGGGGGCGCAGGGGACGCTCCTGGACGTGGATCACGGCACCTACCCCTACGTGACGAGCAGCAACTGCGTGGCGGGCAACGCCGCGGTGGGCTCGGGGGTGGGGCCCACGGTGCTGGACAAGGTGATGGGCATCACCAAGGCCTACACCACGCGCGTGGGCGGAGGCCCCTTCCCCACGGAGTTGACCGGGGAACTCGGGGACCTGCTGCGCAAGGCGGGAGACGAGTACGGGGCCACCACCGGCCGGCCGCGGCGTTGCGGGTGGCTGGACGGGGTGGTGCTCCGGTACGCCGCGCGCGTCAACGGGCTGTGGGGCCTTGCACTCACCAAGCTGGACATCCTGTCGGGGCTGAAGACGCTGCAGATCTGCACCGCGTACGAGCTGGACGGGCAGCGGGTGACGGAACTGCCCCAGGACGCGGAGGACCTGGCGCGCGTGACGCCCGTGTACGAGACGCTCCCTGGCTGGGACGAGCCGCTCGCCGGGGCGCGCACGCTGGAGGACCTCCCCCCCCACGCCCGGCGGTACGTGCGGAGGGTGGAGGAGGTGGCGGGCGTCCCCGTGGTCTGCGTCTCGGTGGGGGCAGACCGCGGCGAGACCATCCTGCTTCAGAACCCGTTCCGGACCTGACGCCGGCATGCGTGCGGGGGCGCTGCGGACCTGCTAGAAATCGGCTCGAAATGCGCCTTTCCCTCCTGCTGCTCGTCCTCGTCCCGCCCGCCGTACTCGCCGCCCGCACTCCCGAGGCGCAGTCTGCCTTCGAGCGCGCAGAGCGTGCGCTGTCCGGTGGCCGTTTCGCCGAGGCCGAGGCCGCCTACATGGAGGCGCTGGTCGCCTCCCCGGGGGACGCCGAGTCGGAGAACGGCCTGGGTTCTGCCCTCTTCCGGCAGGGAAAGCCGGACGAGGCCGTGGCGCACTTCAAGACGGCGCTGCGCGCCGATCCTGCGCTGAAGCTCGGCTGGTTCAACCTGGCCTACGTGCAGCGCAAGGTCGGGGACTTCTCCGGCGCCGCCGAGTCCTACGTGCGCTACGTGCAGCTCGCCCCGACGGACCCGGACGGCTACTACGGTCTGGCCGAGAGCCACCGCCAGTCCGGCCGGCGTGCCGAGGCCATGGCAGCGTACGAGGCCTACCTCGCCAAGGAGACGCGCACGGACAGGGAGAAGGTCCGCACGCGGGCGGCCGAGTCGCTGGCCGCGCTCAAGGCCCAACCCGAGCCGCCGGCACCCGCGAGTCCCGTCGCTTCCGCCCCGCAGGCGCCCCGGGCGCCCGCGGACGCCGGTGCCTCGCTGGGGGCGAACGGCGCCCGCGCAGCGGTCCCGTCGCTCTCCGAGGCGCCGCTCGGGATTGGGGCGGTTCCCCGCGCCACGGCCACAGCCACCGGCGCGCCGCCTGCGACC
>VGRA01000538.1 GCA_016875515.1 Deltaproteobacteria bacterium
TCCTCTACCCCAATGACCAGTTCCAGGCCGGAAAAGAGCTGCGGCTCAAGCAGGAGTACTTCTTCGTCGCGTGCTCCATCGCGGACATCGTCCGGCGGTACGTGAAGAGCCACGCGGACTTCCGCTCCTTCCCGGACAAGGTGGCCATCCAGCTCAACGACACGCACCCGGCCATCGCCGTGGCGGAGCTCATGCGCGTGCTGGTGGACGAGCGCGGCCTGGCCTGGGACGAGGCGTGGGAGATGACGCAGGCCTCCGTTGGCTACACCAACCACACGCTGCTGGCGGAGGCGCTGGAGAAGTGGCCGGTCAGCCTGTTCGAGCGTGTCCTGCCGCGGCACCTGAAGATCATCTACGACCTGAACCACCGCTTCCTGCGGCAGGTGCAGATCCGCTACCCGTTTGACCACGGGAAGCAGGCGCGGCTCAGCCTCATCGAGGAGGGGCCGGAGAAGCAGGTGCGGATGGCCCACCTGGCGGTGCTGGGATCGCACAGCGTGAACGGCGTGGCGGAGCTTCACACGCAGCTGCTCAAGCGGGACGTGCTCCCGGAATTCGCGGAGCTCTGGCCGGAGCGGTTCAACAACAAGACCAACGGCGTGACGCCGCGCCGCTGGGTCCAGCACTGCAACCCGCGCCTGTCCTCGCTCGTCACGGCCCACGTGGGCGAGGGCTGGCTCTCTGACCTGGAGAAGCTGCGGGGGCTGGAGCCGCTCGCCGGGGACGCGGCCTTCCGCGCCGCGTTCCGGGATGTGAAGCAGGCGAACAAGCGGGAGCTGGCTGGGATCATCAAGGGCCTGGTGCACGTGCAGGTCAACACGGACGCGCTGTTCGACGTGCAGGTGAAGCGGCTGCACGAGTACAAGCGGCAGCTGCTCTCCGCGCTGCACGTGGTGGCGCTGTGGATGAAGGCGCGAGAGCGGGCGGACGGGGACGCCGTGCCGCGCGTCTTCGTCTTCGGAGCCAAGGCGGCGCCGGGCTACCGGATGGCCAAGCTCATCATCCGGCTGATCACGGGCATCGCGGACGTGGTGAACCAGGACAGCGCGCGCACCGGCATCCAGGTGGTGTTCCTGCCCAACTACCGGGTCTCGCTGGCGGAGAAGGTCTTCCCCGCCTCGGACCTGAGCGAGCAGATCTCCACCGCCGGCAAGGAGGCGTCCGGGACGGGGAACATGAAGTTCGCCCTCAACGGCGCCCTCACCCTTGGCACACTTGACGGGGCGAATATTGAAATCCGCGAGGCGGTGGGGGCGGAGAACTTCTTCCTCTTCGGCCTCACGGCGGACGAGGTGATGGAGCGCAAGCGCGCCGGCTACCGCCCGAAGGAGGTCTACCTTCAGGACGAGCTGCTGCGCGGGGTGCTGGATTTGGTCCGCTCCGGGTTCTTCAGCCCGGAGGATCCCAGGCTGTTCCACCCGCTGGTGGACTCGCTGCTCGAGCACGACGAGTACCTGGTGCTCGCGGACTTCGCGGACTACGCGCGGGCGCAGCGGGAGGTGGCCGCGGCGTGGCGGGGCGGGGAGGGCTGGACGCGCAAGGCCATCCTGAACGTGGCACGCGTGGGGCGCTTCTCCTCGGACCGCACCATCCACGAGTACGCGCGGGACATCTGGCGCATCCAGCCCGTGCAGGTGCCGCCCGGGGGCAGCCGGTGAGGCGGCCCGCCCCCGTGGTAGGCGCCCTGCTGGCCGCCTTGCTCGCGCTGGGCTGCCAGGGGCGGACCCGGGAGGCCACGGCGAGGGACGCGGAGCCCCCGGAAGTCTCGGCGCCGGCCGTGGCTGCCACGGCACCCGCGGCCGTGGTGGACGTTCCCGCCGCGGCGCCCGCGGGCAGCCCCGCCCCGGTGACGCCCGCCAACGGTCCTCCGGCCGCCGTCACGGCCCCTACCGCGGAGGAGCGGCCCGCGCCGCTGTGGCGGGTGAAGGACAACAAGGTCCGCTGCGTGCGGGCACCGTGCAACACGCTGGACGCGGTGCCGGTGGACAGCTCCGCGGAGAAGGTCCAGGTGGCGGAGGTGGACCTCTCGCCGCTCGGGCTCTCCCCCAAGGACACCGAGCGGCTGATGGCCGAGCTGCACGGCAAGGGCCTGCTCATCCGTGGCACCGTGGAGACCCGGGGCGATCCGCGCGGCAAGCCCTACGCGGTCCTGCGCGCAACCGCCCTGCCGAGCCGGTAGGCTGCCCGGCGCCATGCGCGCTGCCGCCTCCGCCCCGTTCGCCCTCATGCTGTCCGCCTGCGCCGCCGTGGGCGTGGTGCCTGCCGCCCCGCACGGCCCGTTGCCCTTCATCGAGGACGACGCGCCGCGAGCCTTCGCACTCGCGAGGGAGCGGAACCTCCCCCTCTTCGTGGACGCCTGGGCGCCGTGGTGCCACAGCTGCCGGTCGCTGCGGGAGATCGTGCTGAAGGATCCCGCCCTGGCCCGCCACGCCGGGCGGTTCGTCTGGCTGTCCGTGGACACCGAGCGGGAGGCCAACGCGGCGTTCGTCCAGCGCTACCCCGTGGAGAACTGGCCCACCCTCTTCGTGCTCGCGCCGGAGACGGGCGAGCCGGTGCTCACGTGGCTCGGCAGCGCCACCGTCCCGCAGCTCGAGCGGCTGTTCGATGACGCCGAGCGCGCGCTGCGCCTGTCCGGGGCGGGGCTGGAGCGGACGCTCGCCGAGGCGGACCGCGCGGCGGCGGCGGGAGACCGGGCGAGGGCGGCGGAGTTGCTCGAGCGGCTGCTGGCAGACTCACCGGCAGACTGGCCGCGCCGCGGCCGGGCGCTGGAGTCCCTCACCTTCGCGCTGTACGGGCAGAAGGCCCTGGAGCGCTGCGCGGCCAGCGTCAGCGCGCACGCGCCGGGGCTGGAGCGCG
>VGRA01000539.1 GCA_016875515.1 Deltaproteobacteria bacterium
CGGGAGTCAACCATGGAACAACCCTCCTTCAACCAGCGCACGGTGGCCACGGCGGTCAGCTGTCACGGCGTGGGGCTCCACTCGGGCGCGCCGGTGAAGCTGACGTTGCGCCCCGCCCTTGTTGGGCAGGGCATCGTCTTCGTGCGGACGGACCTCCCGGTCCCGGTCAGCATCCCGGCGAAGAGCGCCTTCGTGGTGGACACCGCGCTGGCCACCACGCTGGGGCGTGACGGGGTGAAGGTGGCCACGGTAGAGCACCTGCTCGCGGCCATCACCGGCGTGGGGCTGGACAACGTGCGCGTGGAGCTGGACGGCCCCGAGGTGCCCATCATGGATGGCTCCTCCGCGGCGTTCGTGGCGCTTATCCGCGAGGCGGGCGTGCGCGAGCAGCAGTCCCCCAAGCAGCTGCTCGTGGTGAAGCGCGCCGTCACCGTGCGGGACGGGGACAAGTACGCCACCCTCTCCCCGGCGCGCGCCTTCCGGGTGGACTGCACCATTGACTTCAAGCACCCGCTCATCAGCGACCAGTCGTTCGAGATGGAGTTCTCGGACGTGCAGTTCGCCAAGGAGATCTCCCGCGCGCGCACCTTCGGCTTCCTGCGGGACGTGAAGCGGCTGAAGACGCTGGGGCTGGCCCGCGGCGGCTCGCTGGACAACGCCATCGTCGTGGACGAGTTCTCCATCCTCAACCCGGAGGGCTTGCGCTTCCCGGACGAGTTCGTGCGCCACAAGGTGCTGGACGCAGTGGGGGACGTGGCGCTCTTCGGTCACCCGGTCATCGGCCACCTGACGGCGTACAAGGGCGGCCACGGGCTGCACCACAAGCTGGTGCAGGCGGTGCTCGCGGACGAGGCCAACTACCAGGTGGTCTCCGCGGGCCGCGGCGAGCTGGAGCGGCTGCAGCTGCGCGTGCCGGACTTCAGCGCCATCCTCGAGCCGCTCGTCGCCTGAGCGCTGGCCGGGCGTTGTTCCGGCTTGCGTTGCCAGGGGGGCTGTGAATGGATACGCGCCCTTGATGACCGCTCGCGCACTTGCCGCCCTCTCCGCTGCTTCGCTCCTCGCCCTCTCCGGCTGCAACAAGGAGAAGAGTCCCTCCGTCGCGCTGCAGGCCCCTGGGGCGTGCGCCTCGGACACGTCCACCGCGGACGTGGTGGCCACCGTGGGTGGCCAGAAGGTGACGCTCGGCGAGGTGGAGAAGGAGTTCTCCAAGCAGTTCCAGAAGATGGAGGCAGACCACCGGAAGCAGAAGTTCGAGTTCCGGCGCACGGCGGTGCAGCAGTTCGTCCTGAAGCGGGTGGTACGGGACGCGGCGCTGAAGGCCGGCTTCAAGGACGAGGGGGAGAAGAAGGCCGAGGACCTGTACCTGGACAAGGAGATCGAGTCCAAGCTGCCCCAGTTGTCGGGCGAGCAGCTGCAGGCGGAGTTCGACAAGGTGAAGGACCAGGTCCCGCCCGGGGTCACCTTCGAGATGGTCAAGCCGCAGCTGGAGCGGATGGTCCGGGGACAGCAGGGCCAGGAGCTGATGACGGAGCTCTTCGAGCGGCTGAAGAAGGAGGCCGGGGTCAAGGTGCTCCTGGAGGAGCCGCGCAGGAACGTGGAGGCGGTGGGCCCGTCCCGCGGCCCCGCGGACGCCAAGGTCACCATCGTGGAATACTCGGACTTCGAGTGTCCGTTCTGCGCGAAGGCCCGCACCAACGTGGACAAGGTGATGGAGGCCAACGCCGGCAAGGTGCGGCTGGTGTTCCGCCACATGCCGCTGCCCATGCACAAGAACGCCCCCAAGGCCGCCGAGGCCGCCGCGTGCGCGGACGCGCAGGGGAAGTTCTTCGCCATGCACGACCAGCTGTTCGACCACGCGCGCGAGCTGGACGCGGAGAAGCTGCCCGGCTACGCGGAAGCCATTGGCCTGGACATGGCGAAGTTCAACGCCTGCCAGCAGTCCGGCGAGATGGCGAAGGTGGTGGAGCGTGACACCGAGGCGGCCGAGGCGCTCGGCGTCTCCAGCACTCCCACGTTCTTCATCAACGGCCGGGAGATGGCCGGCGCGCTGCCCCCCGAGGAGTTCCAGCGGATCATCGACGAGGAGCTGGCGAACGCGAAGTGAGCGGGCCGCTCCACCCGGCGCGTGACCGGCTGGCGCTCGCGGCGGACATTCCGCTCGCGGACGCCGCCGCGCTGTACCCGGCCCTGTCCGCCCACGTGGGCTGGGTGAAGGTGGGGCTGTCGCTGTTCGTGGAGCACGGCCCCGCGGCGGTGGAGCGCTTCGCCTCCGCGGGGGCCCGGGTGTTCCTGGACCTCAAGCTGCACGACATCCCCAACACCGTGCAGCTGGCCTCGGCCCGCGCGGCGGGGCTGGGGATCTCCCTGCTGACGGTGCACGCGCAGGGCGGCGAGGCCATGCTGAAGGCGGCCCTGGCCGGCGTGCGCGAGGGGGCCGCGCGCAGCGGCCATCCCTTGCCGCGCGTCCTCGCGGTGACAGCGCTGACGTCACTGGTTGACGCGGACCTGCGCGCCACCGGCCACGCGGGGGGGGCCTCGGAGACGGCGGCAACGCTCGCGTCGCTGGCGGTCCGGGCGGGGGTGGACGGGCTGGTCTGCTCCCCGCGGGAGGCCGCGGCGCTCCGCGCTGCACATGGCCCCGGCCTCTTCCTCTGCACCCCCGGCATCCGGCCGGCGGGGGCAGCCGCGGGAGACCAGGCGCGGGCGGAGACGCCCGCCTTCGCGCGCGCGGCGGGCGCGGACCTGCTCGTGGTGGGCCGGCCGCTCTACACCGCGGCGGACCCGGTGGCCGTGGCGCGCGCGCTCGCGGACGAGGTCCAGGCGGCGGGCTCGCCTTCGAAGGTGTAGCCCGCGCG
>VGRA01000540.1 GCA_016875515.1 Deltaproteobacteria bacterium
GACTCAACTCCAGTACACGCCCCCAGCCCCCTCCGGCCCGCCCGGGCCGCGCCAAGTCCCCGTGTCCACCCTCACCCTTCACCCCCTCGCCGGCGTGGTGCCCGAGGCCAGCCCTGACGAGTTTCGGGCGCTCGTGGAGGATGTCCGCCGCGAAGGCATCCGCGAACCCCTCCGGGTGCTGGGCAACACCGTGGTGGACGGACGCCACCGGCTGCGCGCCGCGCTACAGCTGGGGCTGGCCACCGTCCCGGTGGTGGACGCGGTGCTGGCCGCGGACGAGACACCCGAGGCGTACATGCTGCGCACCGCCCTGCACCGGAGAAACCTCTCCGATGACCAGCGCGCCATCATGGCCGCGCGTGCGGCCGGCACACTGCCGGTCACGGCGGGCCGGCGGCGGGACGCCGCTGGGGTGAGGTTCGGCGTCTCCGCCAGCAAGGTGCGGGATGCGCTGGAGTTGCAGCGACTCGCCCCCGGCGAGACGGACAGGGTGCTGGCCGGCGAGGTGAAGTTGGCGAAGGCCCTCGTTGCCGCCAAGCGCGCGCGCCAGCTTGCGCAGGTGGCCGCCACGCCCCCGCCCACCGGGCAGTACCGCACCATCGTAGTGGATCCACCCTGGGAGTATGCAGACGAAGGGATCGCCGGTGCCGCGGCGCGCCAGTACGCCACCATGTCTGACGACGCGGTGAAGGCGCTGGGCGTGGCCTCGCTGGCTGCCCCGGACGGTTGCCACCTGTACCTCTGGACGACGGCGCCGAAGCTCGAGGTCGCCTTTCAAGTCCTCCGCGCATGGGGCTTCGCCTTCAAGACGATGCTGGTCTGGCGGAAGAATCGGCTCGGCCTCGGGAGGTACTTCCGCTCGCAGACGGAGTTCGTCCTGTTCGCCACGCGGGAACGAAGCCTCCCGCTCCGCGAACAGGGAATGTCCAACCTCTTCGAAGCGCCAGTGGCACGCCACTCCGAAAAGCCTGGCGAGTTCTATGCGCTCGTCGAGCGCGCCAGCCTCGGCCCCCGGCTGGACATGTTCGCCCGCAAGGCCCGCGCGGGTTGGATGGTGTGGGGCGCGGAAGCGCCCGCGGAGGCGCCCGCGGGCGGACGTCCACCCGCCATCCATGAAACCGGGGACGTCATCAAGCCCGCTGACGAGGGTGGCAAATGACTGCCTCCGCCAGCCTCATCCAATTTCCAAAACTCGATGGTACCCATCCGGGGCGTGACGACGACGCACCACGCGCCAAGCCCCCAGCCCACCCTGTCCTCGTGCGCGCGGACGACGTGGCGCGAGCGCTGGGCGTCCACCCCACCACCGTGTCGCGCAACGCACGCGCCGGCCTTATCCCCTCCGTCCGGGTGGGGCGCGCCCTCCGCTTTGACCTCGACGCCGTCCGCAAGGCGCTCACCCGCAGCCCCCGCCCACAGGTAGCCGATGATGAATCCGAACAGCGCCACAGCACCGGCAGCCTTGCCCCGCGGACTCCGCGAGGTGGGGGCCGGCCGGTACCTCATTCAGGTGACGCGGGACGGGCAGAAGCTGACGCGCAGGGTGGCAGGCACGAGGGCCGAGGCCGTCCGGGCGCTGGAGCGGGCCAATCTGGAATTGGGGGCACGCCTCGCCAGCCTGCCGGCGCAGGCACCGTCTCCCCCTCCCCCTCAGTCTGGCCCGCACCTCCTGCCCCCGCTGCGCCCGAGTCCGCCCCCGTCCTCACCGACGCCGAGCGCGTCCGCCGTGCCCTCGCAGCCCGCCCCCGTAGGTAGCTGCGCCACCCTGGCCGAATTTCTCGCCGTGGGGGGCCGGTACGAGAACCACCAACAGCGCCAGCAGAACTTCAACACCCAGCGGAAGCTGGAGAGCGTCATCCGCCACCTCGTGGCCTCCCCGCTCGGGGAGTTGCGCCTCGACGCCATCCGCACCGCGGACATCAACAGCTACGTCACGTGGCGCATGAAGACTCCCCTCTCCTTCGCCGTGAGGAAGGACGGGCAACCATGGGCGCGCAAGCCCAAGGCCCCGTCCGCGGCCACGGTGAACAAGTCGCTGCAGGTGTTGAAGTCCGCGCTCCGCTTCGCACAGGAGGAAGGCCTTGTGGCGTCGGTGCCCACCATCCGGATGCAGCGAGCCTCCGACGCCAAGCGGGTGCGAGGCCCCAGCCGGGCGCAGTTAGCCCAGTTGCTGGAGGCATCCCGTCCGCTCGCGGTGGAGCTGTCCGCCCACAACCCCGAGGCCCATTGGCTCCCAGAGGTGCTGGTGCTGCTGTCCGAGTTCGGCCTACGGCCTGCGGAGCTGTTCCGCCTCACGTGGGCTTCCGTCTCGTTCGACCACCACGGGGACGGAGCCGGTCGCGGGGCCATCTACGTTGAGGAGCAGACCCGCCTCGGGTTCAAGCCGAAGAACGGGAAGCGCAGGCTCATCCCCATGTCCGCGCTCGCCCGCGAGGCCCTCCAGCGCCTACAGGCCCGCAAGCCCAAGCCCACGCCGGAGGACCTGGTCGTCCCCAACAGGGACGGACTGCCCTTCATCAAGCTGGACACCCCCGAGGTGAAGGGCGGAGGCACGTATCTCTGGAAGCGCCTCCGAGCGCTTGTCCCCGACGCCCCGGCATCCATGTACAGCCTCCGGCATTACTTCGCGGAGCAGCGCCTCGCCTTCGACAAGGTGCCACTCCACGTGGTGTCTCGCTGGATGGGACATTCCAAGGTGGAACTCACGTCCAAGCAGTACGGGGACTTCGCGCCGGACAACCTCGAGCAGTGGACGTACCTGCCGACCGCCAACTGACGCACGCGCCCCTTGGGGGCGCGAGAATTCAGAAGACAGAAATCAGAAACTCAGAAACCGGTCCGCTTCACGGATGAC
>VGRA01000541.1 GCA_016875515.1 Deltaproteobacteria bacterium
GCGGCGGGGTTGCCGCAGCCCCACGCGCTCGCCTGAACCCTGTTGCGGGCGCAGGTGGGCCGCTGCTACAGCGCCCAGCCTCCATGCTGATCGACCTGCACTGCCACTCGTACCTCTCCATGAACTGCGCGCTGGACCCGTCCAGGGTCCTGGACCGCGCCGCTGCCCACGGGCTGGACGGCGTGGCGTTCACGGAGACCAACACGCAGGACGGCGTGGACGAGCTGCTGGACCTCGGCCGCAAGGCCAAGGTGAAGGCGTTCGTGGGGTTGGAGCTGAACACGGACAAGGGGCAGTACCTCTGCTTCTTCCCGGACCCGCTCAAGGTGCCGGAGCCCGTGCAGCTGTGGGGGAGCAACCGGGAGAGGCCCTGGAGCGCGGCGGAGTGCCTGCCGAAGATCCGCTCGCTCGGCGCGGCGGTCGTGGCGGCCCGCCCGTACGACCGCGAGTTCGATCACCCCGCGCTGGACGGCGTGCTGACGGTGGGCGCCTTGGACGCGGTGGAGGGGTACAACGCCCGCGTGCGGCAGTCTGCCAATGATCTCGCGGTGGAGGCGGCCGAGCAGCTCAAGCTCCCCTGCGTCGGCGGCAGCGACGCGCGCGCCTCGCTGGACGAGGTGGGTTTCGGCGCCACCTTCTTCAAGGCCCCCGTGACGTCCCAGGCGCAGCTCGTCCAGGTGCTGCAGTCCCGCGCCGGCTTCTGGGCGGTGCAGATGGGGGAACTTCCCCGGCTGCTCCGTCCTGGAGAGGGGCGCGAGCAGGAGCGGCAGGCGAAGAAGGCGAAGAAGCGCCGCAGGTGGATCGGCGGCGGGGCGCCCGGCGGTCGCCGCTGAGGCAGCCGCGTCAGCGCGCCCCGGTGAACTCAGTCACCCGGCCGTCCACCAGCGTGGCGGTGCGGGTGCCGCCCGGCCACCGCCAGAGTTCCTTGCGGGCCTGGCCCTCGAAGGAGAGCTTCTTCACCTCGGGGTACCCCCACGCCATCTCCAGCGCCTCGGCCGGCATGTCCACCACCATGTCCTTGCGCTGGACTGCCTCACGGACCGGGCCGGTGAAGCGCTCCAGCTGGGGGCGGAGATCCTCGGCGGAGAGGTAGCGTGCCAGCTCCTGGCGGACCTCGTCCGGGGTGCGCAGCTGGGGACGCAGCACCAGCACGAAGGGCACCTCGTTCTTCTCGCCCTCCACGGCCAGGAACACCCAGGGCTGGGTGCGCGGCGTGAAGACCATGCGCTCGGTCACCGCCCACGAGGTGGGGAACTCGATCTTCAGCACCCGCACCCGGCGTCCAGCCGGGAGCGTCTTCTCCACCGGGCCGGGGGAGATGGAGTCCCCGGCGGGGCCCTCCAGCAGCCGCACCTGCTCGGGTAGGACCGGGGTGAGGAGCTTCTTGGAGGCGTCCCCGAAGAAGGGTGTGACGTGGTAGCTGAGCCGCAGGTAGGCCGTCCCGTCCCGCGCGGTCAGCTCGCGCTCCAGCAGCTCCCGGTCCGCAGGAGCGAGCGCCGTGTACGACGCACAGCCAGACAGTTGCAGGAACAGCACCGCCACGGGCGCGAGCAGGGACGTACGCATGGAAGGAAGCGATAGCACAGCCCTGCCGCGGCGCACGGAAACGGCCGGCTCAGCGCGCCGGGATGGGGGCCCGGTAGTCCAGCAGGCTGAGCTGGCGCTGGCGGTCCAGGCACCCGCGGTGCTCCGGGCAGACCGGGCCGCGGCCACGCGGATCAGGCACGAGCAGGAAGCGCCCGAACCCCGGGGTGTCGGTCAGCTCGGCAACGCCGCACAGCACGCAGCGGCGCCGGCGGTGCTTGCGCGACGGGATGGGCACGGGGTCGAGGCTCCCACGCGGAAGGGGCCGGCGCGAATTATCGCCCCCGGTGCGCGCGCCGATTCCGCTGGGGTTTGAGGCCTTTCGACGGCAGGAGAGACACAGAGGCGCGTGCTGATGGCGGCGTTGTCCCTGGCGGTGGGCGGTGGTGCGTGGGCTGAGCCGTGCGGGGGCCTGAAGCTGGGCAGCGGCACGGTGGAGACGGCCCCGTTGGTCCCCGCCGCTGCGCTCACGGAGGCGGACGCCGCTTGTGCGAAGGCCGTCGCCGCTGCGTTCAAGGGAGTTGGGGGGCTGTGCTCCATCACGGTGGCGGTGCGGATGGCAGACGCGGCGCGCTCCGGTGGTGGGGGGCTGGCAGCGGCCAAGGCGTGGTCCGCGGCGCTCGCGGCCGAGGGCATCCCCGCGGCCCGGGTTTTCCCGGTGGCGCCCCTGCTGCCCGCGGGCGAGGCGCCGTCCGTCCGCTTCGCCTTCACCGAGAGCCGCCCCGCGCGCCCGGTGGCCGCAGTCCTCACGGGCTTGGGAGACGTTAAGAGCGGCGCGAAGGAGGAGGCGCTCCAGCCCGCGCCGGTGGGGACGAGGCTTGCCCCGTCCGACCACGTCCAGACCGGGGCAGGCGCGGCCGCGCGGATCGCCGTCGCGGATGGCAGCGCGCTGGTGGTGAAGGACGGGACGCCCTTGCGGCTGGGCAACGTCGAGCTCAACGCGCAACTGAAGCGCTCGGTCCGCGTGGACCTGGTGCGCGGGAAGATGGACGTGGTGGCCAGCAAGGGCGGGGAGGGCTCGCTGTTCGAGGTGGGGACGCCGCTGGGGCTCGCGGGCGTGCGCGGCGCGAGCTTCCGGAGGCGGTGAGTGTCAGCAAAGTTGTCGCGTGAGTTGATCAGGCTGCGAGCTTCGTTGCGGGTACGGCTGGGTTTGGGTTGAGGAGGACGGGGCCGGTGGGAGTCCAGTCTCGCGGGGTGCCTGTCCAGCGCTCGGGCCGACGCCGGCGGGCCCGCTCGTAGACGGCGCGGCGGTGCTCAAGGACGTGCTGG
>VGRA01000542.1 GCA_016875515.1 Deltaproteobacteria bacterium
CGTAGCGGGCGCCCAAGCCGTCCAGGTGGGTGGCGCCCAGGGTGTGCGGCAGCTGCGCGGAGAGGGTGTCCCGGAGAGAGCTCACGAAGGGGAACAGATCACCCCGGGGGGATGCCGTGTCAACCGCCGCGGGGGCGGCTACTCCCCGGCCGCGGCGGCGAGCAGGACGAACGCCGGGTTGAGGCGCAGCGCGCCGTCCACCCACGCGGCGGCGTAGGGGGCGCCCGCGGCGCGGTCCACCTGCACCGGCACCGCGGCGGGAATGCCCCAGCGGGAGAGCAGCGACCGGGCCAGAAGCTCCGCCGCCTCGCGCTCGGACAGGCCGCCGAGCGCCTCCTCCCGCTGCTCACCCCAGCCGCCGCGGCCGTCCAGCGCCAGTCGGGCGGGATGCGAGGGGGCGACGGCGAGGAGGTCCGCTTGGGGGTCCAGGGCCGGGGCGGAGACGGCGAGCTCGCCGAGCAGCAGCGGGAACAGGGACTGGGCGGTGGCGGGCTGGCCGGCCTCCGCTTGGGCGGCGCAGAGCAGTTCCTCCAGCCACGCGGCGCGCTGCGCGCGGGAGGCCTCGGCGAGCCGCTCAGGCTCTTGCGTCAGCGCTTGCCGGCCGCTGGAAGGGGCGCGCGCGGGGGCGTCGCCACAGGCAGACAGAAGCAAGGCCACGGTGAGGAGGACGGCGCGCATGGATGCCCTGACACCCTACCGTCCGCATGGCGCGGAGGCCACTTCCGGATACGCTGTGCGGGCTTCCATGTCCGGTCTTCGCGGCAAGCTGCGCGTCGTGCTCCACCAGGTCCGCTCGCCGGACAACCTGGGCGCGGTGCTGCGCCTCATGCGCAACTTTGGCTTCGCGGAGGTGGTCCTCTCGGATCCCGCCACCACGGAGTTCCACGCCGCCTCGCGGCTGGCGCGCCGGGGCGTGGACCTGCTGGACGGGATGAGGGTGGAGACCTCCCTGGACGCCGCGCTGGGGCCGTGCGTGTACGCGTGCGGCACCACGTCGCGCGAGGCCGTGGAGCGGCGCGCCACGGTGGAACCGGAGGAGGCGGTGGCGCGGCTGCTCCGGCACGCAGAGCGGGGGCCGGTGGCGCTGGTGTTCGGCGGGGAGAAGCGCGGGCTGTCGGACGAGGAGCTCTCGCGGTGCCAGGACATCTGCGTCATCCCCACCGAGCCGGCACCCCAGCCGTCCATGAACCTGGCGCAGGCAGCGGCCGTGGTGCTGTACCTGTGCTCGCGGGCCGGTGCGGCGCCGCGGCCCGCGGGGGAGGTGCCCGAGGGGGTGCGGCTGCAGACGGTGCAGGCGCTGGAGGCGCGGATGGAGCAGGTGCTGCGCGCGTCCGGCTTCCTGAACCCGCAGGCCCCCGCGTACGTGCTGGAGGAGCTCTTGCAGTCACTCCACCGGGGCGCGCCCACGCAGCGGGAGGTGGAGCTGTGGCTGGGCGCCTTCAAGGCGCTGGGACGCGGCTTCCCGGGAGTGGACGTGGGAAAGCCCCCTGCCGGGTGAGGGCAGGAGGCCTGTTCGCTGCAGCGAGCTGGAGCCGGCCTACGCCGCGTCCTTCTTGTAGGTCTCGTTGAAGTGCTTCTCGCAGAGGCCGGCGCGCAGCAC
The DNA here is from genome assembly GCA_016875515.1 of Deltaproteobacteria bacterium. Taxonomy (GTDB): domain Bacteria; phylum Myxococcota; class Myxococcia; order Myxococcales; family Myxococcaceae; genus VGRA01. Next base: position 1,601 of record VGRA01000542.1, read on the forward strand.
CAGGGTGCGGCACTCGCCCTTGCTGCAGGTCCGGTACCGGGTGTGGGGCAGCTCGCCCTTCCGCCACTTGCTGTAGTGGAAGAAGCAGTAGCCCTTGGCCCGGTAGGCGTGCTTGCAGCCCGCCGCCGTGCACGCCTTCTTGCCGTTGCCCTTGGCCTTGCGGGCCCAGGTCTTCTTCTTGGTCTTCTCTCCCATGGAGTGCCTCGGTTTCGCCCGGTGCTGCCGGGGTGAAAAGGTCCATGGACACAGCGGAGGCGCCGGGGGGCGCAAGGCAGCATCCTGCGCAGCGGGGGGCGCCCCGGAGCGGACGTGGACGACGAGCGGCTTGCCGTCCCTCACCAGGTGCACGGCGGCGCGGGCCCCGGGCAGGGAGAGGGCGAGCCGGGAGGCGAGCGCGCGGACGGCGGTGGCGTCCCGTCCGTCCATGGCGGTGATGGTGTCCCCTGTGCGCAGGCCTCCCGCCTCGGCGGGAGAGCGCGGCAGCACGGCGGCCACCCCCACTCCGGTGGCCCCCTCCCGCGCGTGCACGCCGAGCCAGCTGCCGCGGGGCATGGGCTCCGGCCAGAGCCGCGGCAGCGCGGCCTCCACTGCCTCGGTGGGCTGCGCGAAGGCAATGCCCTGCCCAGAGACGTTCACCGCGTTGGCCATGGCCACCACCTCGCCGTCCAGCCCGAGCACCGGCCCCCCGGCGCTGCCGGGGTTGATGGCGGCGTTCGTCTGGATGAACTCGAAGTCACCGGGCCGTCCACCGGGGTGCACGCCGGTGCGCCCCTGAAGCTGACGATGCCGAGCGACACCGAGTGGGGCAGGCCGAACGGGCTGCCAATGACCATCACCCAGTCCGCCACCTGCACCGGGGCGGAGAGCGCCAGGCGGAGCACCGGGACGGGGCGCCCGAGGTCCACCTTCAGCAGGGCCACGTCGGACGCCTCGTCCTCGCCGAGCACGCGGGCCAGGGCCCCGGGGAGGCCGGTCTCCGGGGCGGGCTGGACGCGGGCGCGCGTGGCCCCCTGCGCCACGTGCTTGCTGGTGAGGAGGTAGCCGTCCGGGTGGTGGATGAAGAAGCCGCTGCCCGGGCCCTTGTGAACGTCCGGCGCGCCCTCCTCGCCGGACTCGGTGAAGAGCGCCACCGCGGCGGGGCGCGCGTGGCGGGCCAGCTGGACCAGCTGCCGCCGCTCGCGGGCCGCGGAGGCCGCCCCTTCGCGGGGATCCCCCAACGCGACGTTCCCTGCCAACGCCCATGCCGGGAC
>VGRA01000543.1 GCA_016875515.1 Deltaproteobacteria bacterium
GCCTCCCAGCACGCGCATGCCCGTGCGTGGCCCCAGGTAGGTGCGCGCGAGGATGGTGGCGAGCACTCGCCACCGGTTGGCCCGCAACACGGCGGACATCCCCCAGGCAAAGGTGTGCAGCGACCGCACGTGGGCCTCCTGGAACGGCTCGCCGTCCTCAGGGCAGAACAGCAGGAGCGAGCGGCGAGAGGCCCCGAACTCCATGGCCCCGGCCAGGGCTGCGGCGGTCCCGGGCAGGCCTGCAGGCACGAGCGCCGGGAGCGGGTGGGCGGGATCCTGCAGCGCGGCGCAGAGTTCCGGGGCAAGCCCGTCCACGAGCCAGTCCATGGCGTAGGCCTGCTGTCCCTCCCGGTGCAGCGGGTTGTCGCCCGCGGCGCGCACCGACCGCTCCTCCACCACCCAGCGCCCCTCCACCTGCACCGCCCATCGGCCACCCCGGCCCGGCTCCCAGGACAGCCGCCCCCCGGTGAGCAGCGGGTGGTGGATGGCCAGGTGCAGCTGGAAGCGGCCCAGCGGCACGCCGCGCGCAGACAGGACCTCCAGCCCTTCGATGAACGCGTCCACCCCGTGCGCCCACGTGCGCGTGGCGAGGTCCAGCATCATCACGGCGAGATCGGAGTCCGGAAGCGAGGGAGGCCGCATGGTGGGCGTATATGCTACGGGCGAGCAGCGGTGTGATGGAACAGGCCCGCGCAGCGAGCGGTGCTCGGTGCCCTTGGAGCAGGGGGCTCGGTGATGACCCCCGGCCTACATCCTCTCGTCGATTGCCCGGTTGCTCATCTCGTCCGCGGCCTTGTTCTCCTCGCGGCGGACGTGGCGGGCGGTGACGGACGCGAACTCCCGCATCAGCCCCCGCGCCTGCTCGAAGAGCGGCAGGAGCCCCGGCGCCTTCACGCGGTACTCGCCGTTGAGTTGCCGGACCATCAGCTCGCTGTCCGCGAGAACCTCCAACGACGTCACGCCGAGAGCGCGCGCGCGCCGAAGGCCAAGGAGCAGCCCCTCGTACTCGGCCACGTTGTTGGTCTGGACGCCGAGGAACTTCCCCAGCCGCTCCTGCTGTCCGTCCGGTGACACCAGCACCGCCCCTGCGCCGGCAGGCCCCGGGTTCCCGCGGGCGGCACCGTCCGTGAACAGGCGCCACACTCCCGGCACGGAAGGGGAACTCGCAGGGACCGCCGTGGCTTTCTCCGCCGCCGCACGCTCCACCCGCGCAGCCAGCTTCTCCAGCAGCGCCTTCGCCACCGGCGCCGTCATCCCCAGCCGCGCGGCGGCATGCGCGAGCGGCTCACCGCCCGCCAGCGCGCGCAGCAGGGATGCCGCCTTCTCGCCCGCCACGGGGGCTTACGCTTTCTCGGCGGGGGGCTTCGGCGGCTCCAAGGCCTCGGCCGCGTAGATGATGCGACCGCAGGACGGGCACAGGTCCGTGCCCAGCGTCACGCGCAGGGTGTTGTACAGCTGCGGGCGCACCATCATGCGGCAGCCCTGGCACGCCCCGGCCACCACGGGCGCCAGCGCCGGCATCCGCTTGCGGCGCACGCTGTCGTATCGGGCGAGCAGTTCGCGGTCCACGCTGCCGGCTGCCGCCGCGCGCTTCTCCTCCAGCGCCTTCGCCTGGCCGTCCACCGCGGCGAGCTTCTCCTGCAGTTCCTTCACCTGCCCGCCGATGCGGTCGTTCTGGCCGGCGAACTCGGCCTCCTTCGCCTTCACCGCCTCGCGGGCGAGCGTCACCTGCCGGCCCAGCTCGTTCACCTCTTCCGCCATGGTGGCCGTGGCCTTCTTGGCAATGTCGATCTCCCGGGCCAGCGCGGAGTACTCGCGGGTGGTCCGCTGGTCCGCCAGCCGCTGCTCCCACTTCTTCACCTTCTCCTTGTCGTCCTGGATGTTCTGCTCCAGCGTCTTGCGCTGGGTCTCCAGTTCGCCAAGGCGGGTGCGCTCGGACTGCACCACGGCGGCGGCGGTGCCGAGCTCCTTCTTCAGCGCCTCCAGCTGGACCGGGTAGGCCTCCGCGGTCTTGCGCAGCGCGGCGACTTCCGCGTCCAGCTTCTGCAGGTCATTCAGGGCAAGCAGCTTTTCCCGCACGGGGGTTTGTCTCCAGGTGGAGGGCAGGGGGGGAGGAGAGGGACTCAGGTCTCTTCTTCTTCGTCCGGGATCTCGGCGTCCTCGAAGTCGTCCTCGTCCTCGTCCTCGTCGGTCTCCGCCGGCTCGTCCGGGACGGCCTCCGGCAGCACGGGCTTGACCGGTGCCAGGCGGCTGCGACGGGACTCGGCAGGCTTGTTCGCCGGGCTCTCCTTCTGGTTCGCCCCGCACTTGGGGCAGACCGGGTCGGGCCTCTTCAGGTCATAGAACTTCGCGCTGCACCTGAAGCAAGTGTGCTTGTTTCCGAGATCCTTGGTGGCCATGCCGGATGCGTCCTCCCTGTGAACAGGGCGCGGACGTGTAGTGGTGGGGCGGAGGCAAGTCAATGACGGAGGAACCGTTCCCTCCCGGGCGGTGTCCGGCGGATATGGCGGTGGCTTTTGGAGAGGAGATGGGTAGCATGTGGGCTGTCTTGAAATTTTCCTGCCCACAGTGTCAGCGCGGTTATACCGTCCCGGACGAGCTCGTGCGCGGCAAGGCCGTCAAGGTGAGGTGCCGGGGGTGCGGCACCCAGATCCCGGTGTCGGCTGACGGTGTCATGGGCGGCGGGGTGGATGTGTCGCCCGTCTCCGCCCCCTCGCCCAAGCCCGCCCCGTACGAGGAGCAGGCAGGCGGTGTCGGCCCCTGGTACGCCATGCTCAAGGGCCAGCAGGTGGGGCCCATGGACGAGCGGTCCTTCTCTTCGCGTGTGCGGGCGGGTGACTTC